>NZ_CACVSS010000056.1:0-344 GCF_902756765.1 uncultured Succinivibrio sp.
AACTTTAAAAATCCTAGTTTTGGAAGTCTGATTCTGTTTCCTTCGATGCGTATTGAATAATTTTTATGTTTTTTATTTTTCTGATTTACTGTTCTGTAATTCAGCTGGTAATGATGCTTACTTTTGAAAACAGGATATTTAGATTTTTTATTGAAGAATCGAGTAAAAGCGCTGTCTAAATCTCTAAGAGACTGTTGCAGTGCTATAGAATCTACCTCATTTAGAAAAGAGTATTTCTCCTCTGACTTCATTGCTGTAAGTATCGCTGATGTCTGGTTATAACCTACTTTCTCTCCCTTTTTATAGCTTTCATTTCTATAGGCAAGACCTTTATTGTAGATAAG
>NZ_CACVSS010000056.1:405-15881 GCF_902756765.1 uncultured Succinivibrio sp.
TTTATTCATCAAGATCACCTAAGTAATGTTTATACGTTAAGTGTACCGATTTTAAATAACGCTTTCAAAAAAATATTAAGTTAACTTATTGATATATAGTTATTATTGCAACTGACAAAGTTGGCAACTTTTTATTTTGCAATTTTACTTTTAATATCTTTACGGGCTCTCATCCACACTAAAACCGTGGGTTTTCGAGCCAACATAATTTATAAAGGAACGGAGAGGCAATTCGAATGCTCAAGAGCAATCACAGCAAAACAGGTAATTAACACCATTGAAAGACTGCGGCAAGATTTTAAGCTCTCCGCACCAAAGGAAAGATAATTCCTGGCGTCTTTTTACATTATGGCTTTAACTGCCGCTGAAAGCTCCACCAGAGATTCCTTTAGCTGCTCTTCTGAAAGGTCCTCATCAAAAACATGAATTCCCAGAGGAATTGAATAAGCCAGCTTGGTGAAGGCATAAACATGGACATTCACTGAACGTTCAGCATCATTGATTGTACCTGTAGCCTCAAAAAGCACTCTTTTGCTGTTTTTAGAAACCGGAGCATAATTGATATTGGTTATGGTAGTCTGGTACTCTTCAAGTTTATCCTTTAGACGATTTTCAAGCTTGGTGAAGGATTTAGGTTTAAAAGCTGTAATCAGGGTTACATAAGCCCAGCTGCCGAAGCTCCACTTCTCGAATTTTCCGTCGATTCCAATCTGTTCCATGGCAATAAAATGGGATAGATGATTAGAACGTCCTTCCACAAGATCTCTTACCGCATCACACTTACCGGCAATAAAACCAAGCTTGACGCTTTTTCCATAGGCTCGCTTATGCATTCTGAAAAAACGGTGATCAGTCGGAACTCTGCAGTAATTATCCGGAAGTGTAACCTCAAAGGTCTTGTGCATAAAAGCAACAGTTTCCTTCTGAGCATACGCACAGGATACAGATGAGATAAAAAATAGTCCCAGCAGTACTGATAGAAATTTTCTCATAAAAACCTCAAAATACTATTAAGGTGAGAATGATCTCACCTTAAGGTTAGATTTTTATTAGTTCTTTGATACTGAGTTTAGAAGAGTAAAGTAAGTTGGGAAAGTTTTTCTGATACAATCTGGATCATTGATAACAACTTCTCGGTCAAAGGCAATCAGAGACATACACATTGCCATTCGATGATCGTTATAGGTATCAAAGACAGGAGTTGCATCATTGCGTGATGAGGAATCAATGCTGATCCAGTCATCCCCGGATTCAACCTCTACCCCAAGCTTGGTCATCTCCTTAACCATAGCGTCAATACGATCGGTCTCCTTGACTCTCCAGCTGGCGATATTCTTAATGACAACAGGAGAATCAGTATACATTGCCAGAGGAACTAGAGTCATAGCTGCATCAGGCATAGCGTTCATATCAATCTCTATACCGTGAAGCTTACCTGATTTAACCAGAATTGAATTCTCCTGACGGGTAACCTTGGCGCCCATCTTCTTTAGAACATCAAAGAATCTGATATCGCCCTGGACACTATCTGCAGGCAGACCATAAATCTCAAGCTGTCCTTTGATGGCGGCAGCCGCTGCAAAATAGGTTGCACCTGTAGCATCCCCCTCAATCAGGTAAGAACCAGGTGAGGTATAACCGCTGCCTTCGACCTTAAAGGAGGAATAGCCATTACGGTGAACCTTTGCGCCAAACTTTTCAATCAGCTTTACAGTCAAATCCACATATGGTTTTGAAATCAGATCACCGCTTACGGAAATATCAAGACCGCCGCATACCGGAGCAGTCATTAAAAGTGCTGAAATAAACTGACTTGAAGTATCTCCGCTGACACGGATTGAGTGTTTCTTTGGGGTTGTACCTCTGATCTGCAGAGGAGGAAAACCGTCGTTATTAAGGTACTCGATGTTGCAGCCGATTTCCTTTAAAGCCTCGGTTAAAGGACCGATTGGGCGTTCCATCATACGAGGTTCACCGGTTAGAGTAAACACGCCAGAAGACACTGAGAGAGCTGCACATAAAGGTCTCATGGCAGTACCGGCATTGCCAAGATCAAGTGTCAGCTGGTTTAAACCATTATCAAAACCCCCATCAATACCGGTTACATCAGTCGCACCGGTAACATTGTTCAGATTTACGCCAAGCTGTTTTAAAGCCTCGATCATACGTTGGGTATCATCTGATTTTAAAACATTTAAAAGCTTGGTTCTGCCTTTGGCCATAGCTGAAACCAAAAGCGCACGGTTTGACAGACTCTTAGAGCCCGGCATTATTACCTGTCCGCTGACAGACTGAATCTTCTTTAATCTTAGTGAAGCTGTTTTCAATTCTTCATGTCCTTAAGTATTGTTTCAACACACTCAAAGAATCTGTCATTCTCCTGTGGTGTTCCAATGGATATTCTAAGAATAGTCTTAAGCTTGTAGCCTAAAAGAGGTCTTACGATCACGCCCATGTGCAGCAGACGCTCAGCAATTGCGGACGCATCATAATCCTTAAAGTCGATAGCCACGAAATTAGCAAAGGAAGGGATCATGAAAAGGCTGTTCTTTTTACAGAACTCCGCATATCTTACGCGCTCACGGGTATTGTTCTCTACAGTCTTATCTAAAAATTCCTTATCATCTAAGGCTGCACAGGCTGCGGCTAAGGCTGCGATATTTACATTAAAAGGAGCTCTCAGACGATTCAGAATAGAAGTAATCTCCGGATTGGCCAGCATATAGCCGACACGTAAACCGGCAAGGCCGTAAGCTTTTGAGAAGGTACGGGATACAATCAGATTCTCAAACTCATCCAGCCACTTTGCAGTATCCTCAAAGGAATCATCCCCGCGGTTGAACTCATTGTATGCCTCATCAATTACAACCAGAGTCTCCTTTGGAACCTTTTTGAGAAAGTTATACATATCCTTTGATGAAATAGCGGTTCCAATTGGGTTGGATGGATTTGCAAAGGCAATTATTCTGGTTCTGCTGTCGATTGCTGCAAGGATAGCCTCAAGATCGGCACAGTAGTTCTTCAAAGGAATAACCTTGGCTAAAGCTCCGTTTACTGTAGTTTCCATCGGATATACCACAAATGAGTATTCAGGGAAGATTACATTGACATCTTTGTTGACAAAAGCTTCAAACAGAAGATTTATAAGTTCATTTGAACCTGCGCCTAAGGTAATTCGCTCCGGATTATAACCGAACTTGGAAAGAAGCTTCTGCTTGAGGTAATAGCCGTTTGAGTCAGGATACAGATTGCCCTGCTCAATTGCCTCAAAAGCGGCTTTTTTGGCCATCTGACTCATGCCGAATGGATTTTCATTTGAAGCTAGTTTGATTACGTCAGAAAGCCCCAGTTCGCGCTGAACCTCTTCGATAGGCTTTCCTGCCTGGTATGGTTTTATTAAAGTTATGCCACCATTAGCAAATGAACTGTACTGTGTCATTTTTACATCCTTATTTTATTAAAACCATTGTAAATACAAACTCAGCAAAGCTCAAATACCGGTATCACAAATAAAAAAGGTGTCCGTTTGTGTGCAAAAGGAAGTTCTGAATCAGAGGAAATCATCAAAAGTAAATATTTTGGAAGTCTGGAAGAGAAAAAATAAAAAAAGAGATGAAGAAAAAATAACATGCTAAATAAGCTGTCTGGAGTTTTTTTCACTTTCAGCTTTCTTGTCATACATCCTTCTGTCAGCAGCCTCAATGAACTTCTCAACAGTGTCATATTCCTCAGTGTAGCTGACTGCGCCAATGGCAATTGAAAGACGATAAGGATCTGTATTGGTATTATTGGCATGTTGGATATTTCTGTTCAGAGAATCAATAAACTTACTTAAAGTATTCTCAGGATTCTCCTTTATTACCACAATAAATTCATCTCCGGCATAGCGGCTTAGGAAACAGTCCTTGGAAAAGGCAGATTTACGCAGACAGTCCGCAAGACAGATCAGAGCCTTGTCTCCCTGGGTATGACCGTAGGTATCATTAATGCTCTTGAACTTGTTTATATCAATAAAGATAAGATTAAGCGCAGAGGTAAGATCCTCTTTCCTTTCAAAGAGTCTTGAAAGATAGCGGTAAAGCTCATTACGGTTGTTCATTCCGGTCAGAAAATCTCTGGATACGGCACGAGACTGAGATACCATATGCACCACAAATACAAAGGCCACCAGAGAAATAAAGAAAATAGGCAGATTAAAAATAACCGTAACAGGCCAGATAAACGTTGGCACATAGACAAATAGTATCACGCCAACTCTGACTGCTCGTCTTGAAAGAAACACTCCATGCAGAAGTTCTGAAACGAAGACATGCACATCCTTAATATTTAAAAGGAAACACAGAAACTGAGCTAAGGACAGGCTGATTACTACCCTGTAAAAAACTCGGCAGAAAGGAGTTTCAAGAGCCTCTGAAGAATAAATCATCAGTTTCAGGACAAAAACAGAAAAGGCCAGACAGAAAAGACTGACCAGCACAAAAGCTGTTCTATTCAGCATTCCCTGAAATGTACCAATGCTATGGAGCTGCTTTCGCATAACAATAAACAGGTAGTAAGGGAAAACACTGTTTAAGAACAGTATAGATAAAGTCAGACTCAGAAAAAGCCGGTCCACCCAGCCAGATGACGTCGCATCTATCTCGACATCATAGATTAGAACATTTAACGATGAAAAAAGACCGATTGCCAAACACTGAACAATCAGCATATTGCATATTCTGGTGATAAGGTATGTATTTGAGCTTCGGTTGGATTTTTCAGAATACTTGATTCTTCTGATAACAAAATATGCTGCCAGAACCAGGTATATAAGCGAATGACCATAAAAAAACTGAAATGATCGATTCAGTGTATAGAAATCCAATCCAAACTGCATATTAAGCTCTTCCTCAGAGAATAGCGGTGCTTTCTCTGATTTTTGTAATTCTCTTCAGTTCCTGCTGCTTAAACATATTTGCCTTAGCCTCATGAATGAAGGAATTCTGATCTTTTAAATCATGGCTATATGCCACATACCCAATAGACAGAGACAGCTCTATATTATCGTTTCTAATGCTGTTCAACTCTGATATTTTCTTGTTTAATATGTTGATGTAATCTTCAATATTGAATTCTGGCACTTCATGTATTACTGCCACAAACTCATCTCTTAGGAAACGGCACAGAAACATACCATTTGCCGGTGCAGCACTCTTAAGACAGTTGGCTACACTGATAAGAGTCTTATCCCCTGCCTCATGTCCATAATTATTGTTGAGATTCTTAAAATCGTCAATGGTAATGACCATAAGTTTGAAACTTGCATCAAGTTCTGAACGTTTTATAAAAAGTCTGTCCAGATATTTCATCAGGGAATTGCGGTTGTTCATGCCGGTGAGAAAATCCACAGAAACCTCTTTCTGCTGAGAAATAACATGAATCACATATACCAGAATCACCGTAAACATATACATCACAGGCGCATAGAACAGGAAGTTTAATGGAAGCAGCAGGAACTGCAGATACAGAATTGCGCCTAAGGCTATATATATTCCTCTCCTTGAGAAATAAGTGCCCAGCAGCAGCTGATAGATAAACTTATGAAAATCAGGTAGCGCCACAGCAAAGGAAATGATACCGGCAAGCACGATCGCGTCATCAAGGTTATGCAGAAAAACAGTACTCAGAGGAGCCTCAAGATAAACCAGACAGGTAGTGTAGCCGATTGCAGCAAAAAAGATCAGAGTACAGAGAATAAAGAAAGTGGAAAAGAGCCTGAAATTGGAACCTCTGACATAAGTATTGCGACTGTAGAAACGCCTGATTAGATACAGCAGTATATACGGATAGACAAAGGACATGTAATTGGTCAGAAGTCCAACAATCACCAGTGCAAAGCGGATTCCTTTCACGTTACCTAAATGATATTTGTCAGTTACATAGAAAAGAATACAGAAAACAGCGTAGGCAACGGAATGAAGCAGCAGCAGATAAGCGGCATTTATACTGATTCTGGTGCAGGAATTAAGGCGAGGCTTATCATGGTGAATCACGCTGCAGAGAATCAGCATACAGATCACCACAAAATAGAGTAAGGAAGTATCAGTCACAAAACTAAAAGACAGCATCTTGAGAAGCTTCCTTTTTCTTCAGTTTTTCCTTATACATCTGTTTGTCTGCCTTGGAAACAAGCTCCTTGATATTTCTGGAGTTTGGTTCTGCATGTACATAGCCACAGCTTACAGAAACTTCATATTTCTTATCTGAAAAAATCAGACGTTCCTCAAGCTCAAAGGATATGCTCTGAATAATACCCTTAACAGTCTCCTCATCCTGAGTCTGAGTAATCAGCACAAACTCATCACCGCCCATTCTGGCCACAAATGCATTGTGCTCACCGGCAATACTCTTTAGAGTCTTTCCTACAAGAGAAATTGCCTCATCACCTTCGATATGACCGTAGGTATCATTGATCTGCTTGAAGTGGTCTATATCTATGAAAACAATGTAGGCGCCTGAATGATCCTTGTTGATAAATACATTGTTAATGTACTTGCTGAAACTTACACGGTTATTGACACCCGAGAGCGGATCCTGAGAAATCAGAGTGCGGGATCTAGTCATGTAGTTAAAGAACAGGAAAGCTGCCAGAGAAAAACCAACTTCAACATCGTTGAACAGCATCTGCTGACCAAACAGTGCAATACCCAAAACCAGATAATAGTAAAAGTGTTTTCTGGCTATATATTTAATGTCGAAATCCAGATTATACAGATAGGACTTGTAGCAAAGCCAGGCACCAACAATTACATAGAAATTGACAATGAAATAGAGGCTTATAGAGGTGGCGGAATCAATAATCTCCCTTTTATCTACCATAAGCATAGAATGGAAATTGAACAGAACTAAAAGACCAGCCTCAAACAGTCCAGGCACCAGATAGCGCCAGTCATTAGTATTGGAGTATCTAAGAAACTTTTCCTTTAATTCATTTAAAACCAGATAGAAAACAGACAATACCGCCAGCAGTACACTCAGCTGCCATAGCAGAACAAAAACATATGGATTTAAATACTCAAAATTAAAACCGGAAACACCAACTACAATGACTCTGAGAAGCATTGTAGAAAAGACTGAGACAATTGCTATTACGTGAATGCCGAAGGATCTTCCTTCCGTTTTTATATTGTTATATAACATTGGCATCAGCATCAGTGTTGAAAACAGCAGAAGCCAAAGTTTTCCAGCTAATATTCCCACGATCGTTTCCTAGTTCGAGCCAAAATCCCCATTTTTCGGCTTTATGACATAATTTTAAGGCTATTGAGAATTAATTACAATTAGTATCAATATATTATCAAACTCCTGTCACTATCTTTATTAAAAGCAAAACTGCAGTTTACGATACAGAAACCACCCCTTTTCCACAAAAATACTTTAATGAAATTTGAGAAGAATCGGCAATAATAGCATTTAAAACCAAGTGAGTTGAGTTTGAATGCAGGAAGAGGTAATCTCAGAAAAAAAATTGAGACAAATTAAAAAGTTCTGTTAAAAATGTGAGCTTAAGCAGAACATTACCAATTATCAACAGAAACACTTTGTGAATTTTATCCTGCCTAATTCTATATTTTTGGGCATATTCTTAGGATAAACATATCCACAGCTTTACAGGAAAACATTTTAATTAAAAGCACAAATTAAGCATAAAAAATTTTTTTAGTCCGGTTTCTGTCCGTCGTGAGCTTTCCAGACACATTCAGACATCTTTAATTCTGAAAAAACAGCCTTGAATGAGGAATCCTCAGGGCTGCAGGCATAGA
This sequence comes from uncultured Succinivibrio sp., assembly GCF_902756765.1. NCBI lineage: Bacteria > Pseudomonadati > Pseudomonadota > Gammaproteobacteria > Aeromonadales > Succinivibrionaceae > Succinivibrio > uncultured Succinivibrio sp. Next base: position 8,208 of record NZ_CACVSS010000056.1, read on the forward strand.
TCCCAAACCTGATTTGATTCTCAGCCTTAGAAATATGACAGATACGCATCTGACTGAAGTTAATACCGTCAAAAGAGGATTCTATTCTGAAATCCATTTCTCGTCTTGATAACCGATACCATACAGTTTTTATGTCAGCAGGAATCACAGTTGTTGCCCAGTCTGAATAACCATTATTGGTAACTACAGAACCGAGGTGCTGAAAACTAGTATTCTCGTACTCAACAGAAGCCTTAAGCCAGTTTTCAGAATCAAGATACATGACAATTCCGCACTGATCAAAGCGCTTATGACTATCATGAAAATCTGTTTTTACGGTAAAGGAAAAGAACCTGTCATCACTTTCTAGCTGCAGCACTGGAGCATTATCGTTGCAGAAAAGGTAATAGGTTTTCTGCCACAGATCAGTATGAGGATCAGTGAAAATCTCAATTTTCTCGTTGTTTATCGAGAATTTCTTCGGCGGTCTGGTCCACACCAGTTTTTCATTAAGCATTTTCTTTTCCTGTTTGTTATAGGTACACACAAAAAAATGTCCCTGTTAATGAGAACAGGGATTTTATCTTTTTTTTCTAATGATAGGAATTCAATATTTGTAGAGTCAGGCATACACAGTCATATGCAGCATCTACCTGTCAGATTCCATTAACGAATTGATATTCTTTAAAACCTTTAACTGTTTTATCAGCTCCTCATTCCAGAAATTCTTCTGCACCTCATTGTCTGTCTGAGTAAAATTCCGGCCTGTAAAAGCTTCCATAAATCTATAGCTGTTTTCTCTGTAGGTGAGCCATGAGTTCTGCATACTCATAAGAGCATCGTCACAGCCACGCTCCCTGCACTGCATTTTTAGGCGGTTATAGGCAGTATCAAGTTCCTCATTCACCATTTTCTCAACGGTACTTGCACAGTCTGCAGCCTCAGCCATCGACAGAGAATCCATGACACAGTTTCTGAAATAAAGACCTTCTCTTGGATCTGCTTCAAGGCGGTAACCTATAGGAATAATTATATTGGTTGTGCCCTCTTTGTAATCCTGTCCAAACAGACTTTTTACGTAGAATTTCAACTGTGCAGGATTTTTACCGGCAAAGATCTGTGCCTGAAGGGCTCCTATCTTCTTTTCATCCACTAGTCCCTTCTGATAATTATCCAGAAGCGACCTGAGTTTTTTAACCTTGTCCTCTTCCTCCTGAATCTGACTTTTTAGTTGAGCAACAAAATATTCATTGTCATAAGCTTCCTCTTCGGCAAATGACAGGTTTACAAATATGGAGCTGAAGGCAATCAAAGAGCCAAGCAATAGATTTTTTCCAGACATACTCATACCTCATATTTTGTAAAAAATACAAAGGGGGTTTATTGATAATAGGATCAAATCGAAAGTTTGGATGAGGAGAGATTCACATTTATTTGGCCGATTAGACTCCAATTTATTGTGATCATGATCATTATATTCTGCAACAGTTAACAGAATACAGGTGTATTATTTAACAAAGCTAAATTAAATAGGTATAACCTATTGAAAAATAAAAGAATCAGCATACATAATTAGAACGAAAAAATACGCTAATTCTGAAAGAAAAGAATGTCAGATTTTTTTGCATTGAACAGAATAACTGTTATCCAATAAAGAGGAAGGATCATGAATACTCAAAAACCACTAGAAAAGGATTGGAAACTTTTTAAAGAAAGGCTAAAAATCTGGCAGGAGAATTACCTTGAAAAGCTTAACAGAGAGTATATATCCATCCTGTCAGGAGAAGGCAATGCTTCAGATAAATTCTGGGAACTGGACACACGCATTAAGAATGATAAGAAAAAAGCAGGAGTGCTGGTAAAAGACATGAGCCGGTCAAATATGATGCTCATTATCATACAGCTTATAAAGGAAAAGGTAATAACAAAAGAGGATTTATCAGGATTCAGTGAAGGTCTCAAGGAGCAGTTAGAGCTTTTTTTCACAATATCTTCGGCTCCGCGTATCAGGTTGAATTGACACGCTTACAACAAGTAAAACAAAGGATAGATTCGACGAAACAGATTAAAGATATCTATGTACCAAAGCCTTTATGGAAGATTTAATTAGGTGAAAGAGGATGAGCTAAGATGTGATCCGGTTCGGTTCAGATCACATCTTTTTAAAAGGTTAGGCTCTTACTTCCTTACTGTCAGCATCAAACTCATGGTCAAGTCCCTGAATCTGAGGCTTACCTTCCTTCCAGTATGGGGACATACTGCGAAGGGTTGAGATGATCTGAGGGAGAACTTCAAGAGTCTTGTTGATTTCCTCTTCAGTAGTGAAGCGTGATAATGAGAAACGAATTGTTCCATGAGCAGCAGAGAAAGGAACATTCATCGCTCTCATCACATGAGATGGCTCGAGTGAATCTGATGAGCAGGCAGAACCTGAAGAAGCGGCAATTCCATACTCATTGAGCATTAAAAGAATAGCCTCACCTTCAACAAACTTGAAAGCTACATTCAGTGTATTATCGGTTCGTCTGGACTCATCTCCGGTTACAAAGCACTCAGGAATTGAGGACAGAATGCCCTGCTGTAGCTTGTCACGCAGAGCTCTTACTCTTGAGCTTACCTCATCAAGGTGTTTTTTAGCCAACTCACAGGCTACACCTAAACCTACAATATAAGGTACATTCTCGGTACCGGCACGACGACCGCGCTCCTGATGACCGCCCTTCATGAATGGAATGAAACGGGTGCCTCTGCGTACATACAGAACACCGATGCCCTTAGGAGCATGAATCTTGTGGCCGGAGAAAGACAGCATGTTGATTCTGGTATTCTTCAGATCAACCGGGATCTTTGATACAGCCTGAACCGCATCAGTATGGAACATGACTCCATGCTTATAGGCAATTTCGGCAAGCTCTGGTACAGGATAGATATTACCAGTCTCATTGTTAGCCCACATTACAGAAGCAAGAGCAGTCTGAGGAGTCAGAAGACTTTCAAACTCATCAAGATCTATATCTCCCTTTCCAGAAACCTTCAGATACTTGATGGTGGCACCATGTGAGGCAAGAAAATCACAGGTCTGCATAATTGCAGGATGTTCAACCGGGGTGGTGATAATTTCAGTCTTGCCCTTCTGAGACCATAGAGCAGACCATAAAGCCGTATTATCAGACTCAGTTGCGCAGGAAGTAAAGATAATTTCATCCGGATACTCTGCACCTAAAAAGTCTGCAACCTGTTCACGAGCCTTTTCAATAGCCTTTTCTACTGGTACACCGAAACCATGCTGAGATGAGGCGTTACCAAAGTAAACATTAAGGTATGGAAGCATTGCTTCAACAACCTTAGGATCAATCTGAGTAGTAGCGTTATTGTCCAGGTAGATGCCCCCCAGACCTACGCCTAAATCCATTGTATTCATTATTTAAAAATCTCTTATCTGGTGGTTACATTGATCTGTCGACCGGTTCCGTCTGTAAGCTTCTGCTTGAGATAGCCCAGAGTCATATCCTTCATCATGCCGGAAGCTGCAGGACCTTCAAGCTTAACAATCACGTCAGCTCCGGAAATGGCATCAAGCTCAACCTTTGAACCATCAGTTAAACCGTCACTGACTTCCTTTAAGATCTTGACTACATCATCATAGATAGGTGAAGACTTGGTCTTCTCATCAATCTGAGCATTTACTGCAGCAGTGGCACTCTTAGCAGAGGCAACAGTTCCGATAGAGCTGAATGCTGGAGATGAAGTTGTTGAGGTTGAAACAGTAATTGATGGAATTGGAGTTGGAGCGTGACCAGGACGAGGTACACCGCATTTCTCAAGATCAACCCAGACCTCATCAATGATCTCTTCAATTCTCATCTTGCAGCTGCCGCAGCCACCGCCTGCCTTGGTATAGTTTGTAACTTCCTCAACAGTAGTTAAATGGTTTTCCCAAACAGCCTTCTTGATCTTATTGATGCCAACACCAAAACAGTGACATACCAGCTCACCGTCATCATGGGAATTCTCATAGGACTGACCATGATAGTTGGCAATAGCGGCATCCAGAGCTTCACGACCCATTACTGAGCAGTGCATTTTCTCAGGAGGAAGACCACCAAGATAATCAACGATCTCCTGATTGGTGATCTTTTCAGCTTCCTTTAAGGTCTTACCCTTCAGCATCTCGGTTAGAGCTGATGAGGAGGCAATGGCGCTTCCGCAGCCGTAAGTCTGGAATGAAGCATCCTCAATAACCTCGGTTACAGGGTCAATCTTAAGCATCAGTCTTAATGCATCACCGCATATGATTGAACCGACGTCACCAACTGCATTAGCATCCTCAATAACACGGGCATTGCGTGGATGCAGGAAATGATCTTTAACTTTATCTGTGTAATCCCACATAGGACTTTCCTTCTAAATTAAGATGTACTATTAACAAATTTTAATTTTTCTTATCAAAGTTCAGAGGAACTCTGTTTATAAATTCTTTTTTCAGAATTATACTGATTCTGCACTGACCGAAATTCTCTTCAAGATACAGAACAAAATTATTCAGCTGAGAAATACTCCTGAATGAGGCTATTGCCATATAGGAATACTCATCGGCAATCTTCATGCATGCGCTTACTGCAAGAGCACTTTTCATATATTCAAGGTATGCTTGAATACTGTCAAATCTTACTTTGGTATAAATCAGCGCCTCAACCTCGAGGGCAAAGGCACTGTCACTTAGTGAGACAGTATAACCTCTTATAACTCTGGCCTGCTCCAATCTTCTGATTCTTGCTGATACAGCAGGAGCAGAGAGCGAACATTTCTCCCCCAGGTCTCTTAAGGAAAGACGGCAGTCCTCTCTTAGAGCACATAACAGCTGTAAATCAGAGGTATCGAGCTCTATCATTTTATATCGATTACCTTAAAACCGGCACTTTCAACCGCAGCCTTAAGCAATGTATCGGAGGAGTCATCTGAAGTATTAAGGGTTGCACATTTATCCTCAAGACTTACTTCAACCTCGCTCACATTAGGCAGAGCTTCAAGGCTTTTCTTTACAGAAGCAGTGCAGTGATTACACATCATTCCTTCAATACTGATGGTCTTTTTCATTAAAACATTCTCCTTTATATTCTTTGGACTGTCGAATTTTAATACGGTAAGTCTGGAATAGTCAGAACATTATATACAACAGCCCAGAACAAATTCTGCCTGATGTTTCTCATTGTTGCACGAGAAATCAGAAAAGCATTGTAGATATCTGTAATTCTTTCCTTTAAAAGGATAACATCACAGGAGGATAAGGCAATATCCATTGAGCCTTTAAGACCGATACCCACATCTGCCTGAGAAAGAGAGGCAGAGTCATTGATACCGTCTCCTACCATGATAACCTTCTTTCCCTCCGCCTGAATTTTTTTTATCCTGTTAAGCTTGTCCTCAGGAAGCATACGGGCTGAGTAATCAGATATTCCCAGTTTTTTTGCAATCTGCTCTGCTGTATCTTCAGCATCACCAGTCAGCATCAGGGATTTGACACCTGCGTTTTTAAATCTGGAAATAAGCTCAGAACTGTCATCTTTTAACGGATCTGCCAGAACAAAAAAGGCAATGGCATGGGTGTCATCTGTTAGAAAGACTACACTTGAGCCCCCCTTCTGGAATTCTTCAAGCTTATAGCCCACATCAGCGGTAAGTCTGATACCAAGCTTTTCCAAAAGCTTTTCGTTGCCCACATAGTACTTCTTTCCACCTATAAGAGCATTTACCCCAAGACCTTTTTCAAAGGTGAAATTCTCCACCTCTATAAGGGTAGCTGAAGGAGAATAGAATGCTCTGGCTATAGGATGAGAACTTCTGCCCTCAATTGAAGCTGCATATAATGAGGCAATGTTCAGAGGAATACTTTCATCAAGACTTTCCCTGGCTACCACACTCACAGTACCGCAGGTTAGGGTTCCAGTCTTGTCAAAGGCAATCACCTCAGAGTTGCCCAGAACCTCAAGAGCTTCAGGAGATTTGAAGATAATTCCCTCCTTTGCAGCTCTGCCGGTACCTGCCATAATGGCAACTGGAGTTGCAAGTCCTAAAGCACATGGACAGGATACAACAAGCACGCATATTGCAAAGGATAAGGATAGCGAAAACTCTGCAGATAAAACAAAGTACCATACAATAAAGGTCAGAGCTGAGACAGCAAAAATAGCCGGTACAAAATATGAGGCAGCCACATCTGCAATTCTTGCAATAGGAACTTTAGTCTGAGCAGTATTCTCCACCATTCTGATAATCTTTGATAACGTGGTTTCCTCACCAACCTTTTTAACCTCAACCTCAAGATAACCATCAAGAACAAAGGTTGCAGAGCGGACTTCACTTTCAGCTTCTTTTTTTACAGGACGACTTTCTCCGCTTAAGGCGCTTTCATCAATGTGAGCAGAACCTGATAAAACCACACCATCTATACCGATCTTATCCCCTGCCTTTAAAACAACTGTATCCCCTACAGAGACTGAGTCAAGCATAACCGGAACAACAGTTCCCTCACGCTTAACACTGACCGACTTAGGAGCAAGATCGTAGAGAGCGCTTACAGCAGATGAGGTTCTGTGCTTGGCTCTGTTCTCAATATACTTACCGATGGCAACAAAGGTTAGAATACCAGCGGCGCCTTCAAAGAACACTGGATGGGATGATAAAAGAACCTCAAACGGATCTGTAAGTTCAACCTGCAAAAGAGAGAAAACAGAATAGATAAAGGAGGCTGCAGCACCTGTGGATACCAGGGAATCCATATTGAAGCCGCCATGTTTTAGAGCCTTTAGCGCACTTATAAAATACTGTTTCTGCAGAATGCCTACAATTAGAGCCATTGCTCCCTGAAGGCAACCGTTAATAAAGCCATTATGGATAAGGTGCACTGAAAACATGTGCCCCATAGAGAGAAGCATTATGAATAGAGTTAGAGCAAGAGAAATATAAAGTCTGACTCGAATCTGTTTCAGTTCATTTTCATCATCCAGGAAAAGATTGCCCTGCTTTGAAATCAGAGCTTCATAGCCTGCAGCATCAACGGCAGCAATTACATTCTCATCTGAAACCAGAGCTTCGTCATAGACAACAGCACAGGTGTTTTTCATAAGATTGACACTTGCTCTGGAAACTCCATGAATACCACTGACCGCCTTCTCAACTTTTGAGGCACAGGCTGCACATGACATTCCTTTAATCTGAAAGCTCTTTTCCATATCGATAATTCCTTAAAATTCAGGGAATATATTAACTTATGTTTTACCAAATCGAGCATAACTGATAATTATTTTTATCCAAAATAAAAGACAAAAATCCAATATTTTAGATTAGTTGAATTCAAAATATTTCATCAAGACATAATATGTTAAAAGACTTAAAGAGAAATCTTGAAAAAAAAATCTATGATTTCTGATAAATCAAATAGTTATTTTGTATTCTCACAAAAAAGGATATGCTTACGTGCAGGTTCAAAAATTTGTCGTTTATGATTTTCTTTTCCTTTTTTACATCACAGGAATAATTAAATGACAAATATTAATAACGAATCACGACGTCAGATTATCCTTGAAGAGATAGAAGCTGTCGGACATATCAGTACCACCAATGATGCCTTTGCCAAGAAACTGTTCTCGCACAAGGATATTCTTATCGATTTCTTAAACGCTATTCTACAGAGAG
>NZ_CACVSS010000057.1:0-12922 GCF_902756765.1 uncultured Succinivibrio sp.
TTAGCAATGTTATTGATAAGCTCCATCATGTTAACTGTCTTACCCACACCAGCACCACCGAACAGACCTACTTTACCGCCCTTAGCGAAAGGACAGATAAGATCCATAACCTTGATACCGGTTTCAAGAATTTCTGTAGTTGATGACTGCTCAGCATAGGTTGGAGCTGGACGGTGAATTTCCCAGTCCTCTTTCTGTCCGATAGGACCTCTCTCATCCACAGGCTGACCTAAAACGTTCATAATACGTCCTAGAGTCTCACGACCAACTGGAACCTTAACACCGGCACCAGTATTTACAGCCTCAATTCCTCTGCTCAATCCGTCAGAAGAACCCATGGCAATGCAGCGTACCACACCACCGCCAATCTGCTGTTGAACTTCAAGAACCAGATCAGAACGATGTTTACCATCACCCTTTACCTCTAGAGCGTCATAAAGCTCTGGAATATGACCTTCTTGGAATTCAACGTCAACAACAGCGCCAATGATCTGTACGATTGTACCTTTCTCACCAGCACGACTTGAAGTTTCAGCCATTTTTAATTCCTCTTAATTTTTAAACCGCTGATGCACCAGATACGATGTCATTTAGCTCCATCGTAATACCTGCCTGTCTTGCCTTGTTATACTCAAGCTGTAAATCACTTACCAGAGTCTCTGCATTATCGGTTGCAGCCTTCATAGCAACCATTCGTGCAGCCTGCTCTGATGCAAGGTTCTCTAAAACAGCCTGATAAACCATCTGCATTACATAACGGTCAAGTACGACCTTTAAAATTGCCTCTGGTTCTGGCTCATACAAATAATCCCAGTGATGTTTCTTTGCCACCTGATCCTCGGAAGGAACCAGAGGTAGAAGCTGAATACACTCAGGGATCTGAACCATAGTATTCTTAAAGACATTGTTTGCTATATAAATGGCATCGATTTCACCATTCATATAGGCATTAGTCATAACCTTGATAGCACCAACAAGTTTTTCTGGCTGAGGGTTGTCACCAAATCCAGAATGTGAAGCAAGCACTTCAAAGCCGTCTCTATTGAAGTAAGCACTGGCCTTGGTTCCAAGCAGAGCAAGCTTAACGTTAACATTCTTTTCCTTGAATTCATTCATCTTCTGAATAACCTTACGGAAAAGGTTAATATTAAGACCGCCACAAAGACCACGGTCAGTGGATACAATAATAAAGCCTACATTCTTTACAGGTCTCTCTTCCATGAATGGATGATGGAACTCAGAATGTGAAGCGGCAATATGACCAATAATGTCGTAAAGACCTTTTGAATAAGGGCGAGACTGGCTCATTTTTTCCTGAGCCTTGCGCATCTTAGAGGCGGCTACCATCTGCATAGCACTAGTTATCTTCTGTGTATTCTGCACAGAAGCTATCTTAGTACGTATTTCCTTTGCACCTGCCATTTAAGAGCTCCTAGAAAGTCTGAGTTGATTTAAAGTCTTTGATTAAATCAGACAGCTTATTGGCAATGTCATCTGAATAATCAGGCTTTGCATCAATATCCTTAATCAATGAATCATATTTTGAATGAGCAAACTCTAGAAGAGCCTTTTCAAAGGTTAGAACCTTTGACAGTTCAACATCTTCCAGGAATCCTCTTTCAGCAGCAAAAATTACAAGAGCCTGCTCTGCTACGGTTAGTGGAGCATACTGATTCTGCTTCATTAACTCTGTAACCTTCTGTCCGTGATCCAGCTGCTTACGGGTTGCATCATCAAGGTCTGATGAGAACTGAGCGAAAGCTGCAAGCTCACGATACTGAGCCAGAGCGGTACGAATACCACCTGATAATTTCTTCATAATCTTGGTCTGTGCAGAACCACCCACACGTGAAACTGAAATACCAGGATCTACAGCAGGTCTGATACCAGAGTTGAATAAGCTGGTAGTCAAGAAAATCTGACCGTCTGTAATAGAAATTACGTTGGTAGGAATAAATGCAGAAACGTCACCGGCCTGGGTTTCAATAATTGGAAGAGCGGTTAGAGAACCAGTCTTACCAACAATCTTACCGCCTGACATTTTCTCCAGATACTCAGCGTTAACACGTGAAGCACGCTCTAACAGACGTGAGTGCAGGTAGAAAACGTCACCAGGGAAAGCTTCACGCCCTGGAGGACGACGTAACAGCAGAGAAATCTGACGATATGCGACAGCATGCTTTGACAGATCATCATAGATAATCAGGGCATCTTCACCGTTATCCATGAAGAACTCACCCATAGCACAGCCCGCATATGGAGCAATATACTGCAGAGCTGCAGTATCAGAAGCAGATGCAACCACAACGATAGTGTTGGATAGAGCACCTTCTTCATCCAGCTTTCTTACTACTGAAGCAATAGTAGAAGCCTTCTGTCCGATTGCAACATAAATACAACGAACGCCATATTTAACCTGATTGATAATGGTATCAATCGCTAAGGCAGTTTTACCTGTCTGACGGTCTCCAATGATAAGCTCACGCTGACCACGTCCGATAGGAACCATTGAGTCAACAGCTTTATAACCTGTCTGAATAGGCTGAGAAACACTCTGACGTGCAATAACACCTGGAGCGATCTTTTCTACAGGATAATAGGTATTGCAGTTAACAGGTCCCTTACCATCAATTGGAGCACCTAGAGAGTTAACAACTCTTCCAAGCAATTCATTTCCAACAGGAACTTCAAGAATACGACCAGTACTATGTACTGTCATTCCTTCTGAAAGTTCACCGTATGGTCCTAAAACAATAGCACCAACAGAATCACGCTCTAAGTTCAAAGCCAGACCGTAAAGGTCGCCACCGAACTCAAGCATTTCTCCCTGCATAACGTTGGACAGACCGTGAATTCTTACGATACCGTCGTTAACAGAAACGATAGTACCCTCATCGCGAGCTTCTGTCACAACTTTAAATTGCTGGATCCTTTGTTTGATTAAATCAGCAATTTCAGTCGAATTAAGTTGCATTATTTATCCTCTTTCTTATCTGAGGGTTGAAGACAGGTTCTTTAAACTTGTCCTTACACTAGCATCGATAACCTTGTCACCAACCTTAAGTACAGCACCACCGATAAGGTCTTTATCGATAATCTGTTCAATGGTTACGGTACAATCGTATTTCTTTGCCAGTTTATCCTTTATCAGTTTTATTTCGCTTTCTGCAAAAGCTCTTGCGGATATAAGCTGAGCGGAAATACATTTATCGTGTTTCTGTCTCAATCTTATGAATTCCTCATAGATATCAGGAAGAACCTCGAAACGATTGTTTTCACCAATAATCTTGACGAAATTCTCACCATGTTCATCTATGAGATTGGCAGGCTTTAACAGCGAAATAAGACTGTCGGCTGCGGCAGATGAATTAGCAGCAAGTTTTAAATGATCTCTAAAGTAATCATTTTTATAAGCCTCAGACAGAGCCTGTAGCATACACTGCCACTCATCCAGTTTTTTCTCATCAACAGCGAAAGAAAAAGCAGCTTCAGCGTAAGGTCTTGCAACAGTCAAATTTTCAGCCATTACATTACCTCTTTACTCTAAAGCGAATCAGCTATCTTCTTTAACATTGCTTCATCTGATTTCTCATCAATCTTTTCATTGATGATCTTCTCAGCACCAGCAATAGCCAAAGAAATAACTTCAGATCTTAAATCTTCGCGAGCTTTATTCTTCTCTGATTCAATCTCACTCTGAGCTAAATCAAGAATCTTTTTACGCTCTTCCTGAGCTTCTACTGAAGCCTTGTCGATAATCTGAGATCTGGTCTTATTTGCTTCTTCAATAATTTTCTGAGCTTCTGCCTTGGCAGAACGAACAGTTTCCGCTGCATCTTCTTTAGCTAACTCTAAGCTTTTTTTAGCTTTTTCGGCAGCAGTCAAGCCGTCAGCAATTTCTTTCTGTCTCTTCTCAATTGCATTCAATAGAGGAGGCCATACATATTTCATGCACAGCACGGCAAAGATAAGAAACGCTACCGCCTGACCTACGAAAGTTGCATTAATTTCCAATCTAGATACCTCTAAATTTGGTTAGTCCTAATTAGCCTGCAACAGCAAACATTAAGTACATACCTAAACCAACACCGATCATAGGGATAGCATCAACCAGACCCATAACGATGAAGAACTGAGTACGTAATAGTGGTAACAAATCAGGCTGTCTTGCAGAACCCTCTAAGAACTTACCACCTAAAATACCAATACCGATAGCAGCACCGATAGCAGCTAAGCCCATCATTAGACCTGCAGCAAGGTAAATTAAAGACGCATCCATGTTATATCTCCTGTTTTTTTAAATAAAATTAATCTTCTTCACTGGCCATTGATAAATAAACAATGGTCAAAACCATGAAAATAAAAGCCTGTAAAGTAACAATCAAAATGTGGAAAAGAGCCCAAGGCACATTTAGCACCCACTGAATATACCAAAGAGGTAATAGAGCAATCAGAATGAAAATCATTTCACCTGCATACATGTTTCCGAAAAGTCGAAGACCTAATGAAATTGGCTTTGACAGTAAGGAAACACCTTCCAGCAAGAAATTAACCGGAATAAATGCCCAGTGATTAAATGGGTGTAAGGTTAAACTCTTTAGGAAGCCTGTCACACCTATATTCTTGAAAGAAAAAGCAAAAATCAGAAGGAAAACGCATACTGCCATAGACAGGGTTACATTTACGTCTGCAGATGGAACAACTCTGAAATAAGGAATTCCAAGTTTCTTTGCTAATTCAGGAATTAGATCGATTGGTAGAAGGTCCATCAGATTCATTAAGAAAATCCACATGAACACTGTTAGGGAAAGAGGAGCTATTAGTTTGCTCTTACGTTTGAAGATACTTGTAACAGTACCCTGAACGAATTCAAAAATCATCTCAAGAAAACACTGAAGTTTACTTGGAACACCAGTGGTTGTCTTTTTAGATGCGTATTTGAATAACATCAAAAATATAAATCCTAATACAACTGTCAATCCCAATGAATCGAGATTAAGAGTATAAGGATTTACAATCTTTGATTCTGCTGATGCATGGTGCTCAGCATAACAAACTCCAGATCCTAAATCTGTCAACTTGCACTTCTCAGTTCCAACCTGAGTTAGACAATTTTCTTGAGTTCCACCGTTGGCTAAACACTGATTAAAGGCAGTCTGATCACTGGCTTTAACACTGTCGACAACAGAAAAATCACGAAGATCAACCTGAAGAAAGTGAAGATGATGAGATATATATCCTTGAGAATTACTCTCTGACATAAAACACATCCTACATTTATTTGTAATTAAGAACTAATTTAATGACTTAGCTCGATAACAACGTAAAAAAATACGACTATTTACTTTTTTTGTCAAAAGCAAAAAATCATATTTTGTATGGAGTTATTGGCGTAAATTATCGTTTAGCCCACTCCTAAAATAAATGATAAAACGCAAAATAACCATATAACTGAAAGTTAAAATTATCATTTTGTTATTTAAATCAAATATTTTAAAACTCAGTGTCAGCAGAAGTATTAAAACTGCAAACTTGAGAAGAAAGGCATATATAAGCTCATAAACCACATAACCAGGAGAGATGAGTTTATTGGAGGAATTTCTGTTTGCCAGATAAAAATAGATGAATATTATTATAGAGAAAATGACAAAACCATCTAATACAGAAGCAAAATTAATTAGATAATTTTTATCGAAAAAATATGAGTAAACTGTACAAAATAATGCACACAGCAAAAAGTTTATTAAATAAATTTTTATACTTTTTTTATCAATGTGCATTATAAATAACCTAATTATAAATCACAATGAATTGAATTATTTTCACTTTTCTTCAGGTGTTTCTGACATTAGTTCTTCAAGATTTACATCTTCAGAAACAACTTCTTCTGTGATTACTTCTGGTGCAGATTCTGGTGAAATTTCGCCAGCGGCTAAATCTTCAGGTGTAACTTCATCAGCAGCTATCTCTTCGGTTACAGCTTTCTCAGGGGCAACTTCATCTGCTGCTACCTCTTCAGTTACAGCTTCTTCAGGGGCTACTTCGTCTGCCGCTACCTCTTCAGTTACAGCTTCTTCAGGGGCTACTTCGTCTGCTGCTACCTCTTCGGATACAGCTTCTTCAGGTACTACCTCATCTGAAGTTAACTCTTCAGCAGGAGCTTCATCTTGAGCAACGTCTTCTGCAACAGGTTCCTCTACTGGAGTATCATTAGTTGAGATATCTTCTGCTACAGCATCTTCGGATACATTCTCCTCCTCAACATTATCTTCAAGAGCAGGAGTAACGTTCAGATCTTTTACATCAGCTTCAATCTCTAATTTATTTAAAAGAGACTCCAACTGTTCAATTGAAGAATAAGCTAGAGTTAACTTTCCTTTAGAATCGCTAGTTGCCTTGAACTTAGCTTTAATACCTGAAAGATTCAGGCGAATCTTCTTTTCCCATTCGCAAAATTTTTCACTTGTGAAAACAACTTTCTTATTCTTTGTTTCTTCGAAGCCATTAACTTTGATATTTTTTACAAGCTCTTCAGTCTGTCTTACATTTAAAGACTTCTTTATAACGTAAAGAGCAGCTTTTAGCTGTAAGTCTGGATCTTCAAGAGATAAAAGAACCTTTGCATGACCAAGATCGATCTGATTGGCCACAACCATTTTCTTAACATCTTCCTGAAGATTATTTAGTCTAATAATATTTGTTACTGTACTTCTTGATTTTCCAAGAGTTTTTGCAAGTTCTTCTTGACTTAGCTGACACTCTTCAAGCATCTGCTTAAAGGCTTCAGCCATTTCCAGAGGATTTAAGTCTTCTCTCTGGATGTTTTCAATCAAAGCAAGAGCATAACCGTTAGAATCAAGATCATCTCTTACTAGACAAGGAATTTCAGTAAGTGAAGCAAGCTGGCAAGCTCTGAATCTTCTTTCACCACAGATAATTTCATATACATCATCAGATTTTTTTACAATTAGAGGTTCTAACAGACCATGCTCAGTAATAGAGTCTGCTAGCTCTTTTATAGAATCCTCATCAAAATTTTTTCTTGGCTGATATTTAGACGCTTTTAATTTATCAGTTGAGATATTAACAACTGAATTTTTTGAAACAGTTTCAGTAGCTTCAGCAGGAGCAGCCTCCTGAACCTTTTCCTCAACCTCAACTTTCTGTCTTTCTTTTTTTATTTTTTGGGATTCACCTAATAGTGAACCTAGTCCACGTCCTAAGCCTGCCATACGAGTTCCCTTTTATTTTGTTTTTTCTATTACTTCTGCAGCTAATGCTAAATATGCTTTAGAGCCAACTGATGACTTGTCATAATACATTGCAGGTTTTCCATAACTTGGAGCCTCTGCAAGTCTTACATTTCTAGGAATTATGGTTTCATAAACCAAATCACCAAAGTTCTTTTTCAACTCATCAGATACATCTGTTGATAGTCTGTTTCTGTTATCAAACATTGTACGAAGAATACCTTCGATCTTTAGTTTTGGATTTACAGCGGTTGCAAGCTGATCAACAGTTTCAATAAGAAGAGTCAGACCTTCTAGTGCAAAATACTCACACTGAAGAGGAACAAGAATAGAGTCAGATGCACATAATGCATTAACTGTGAGAATATTTAAAGATGGAGGACAGTCGATAAGAATCAAATCATATTCTGACTTGATTGGATCCAGAGCTTTTTTCAGGAAGTTTTCTCTACCGAATTTGTCCAGTAAATTTACTTCTGCTGCTGTTAAGTCCTCGTTTGCAGGGATAAGATGAAAATCGCCCTCAGTTTCTTTAACTATCGCCTCTTTAACATCTAAACCATCAATAAGAACGTTGGTTATAGACTTTTCAAGACCAAACTTGGAAACTCCAGATGCCATAGTGGCATTACCCTGAGGATCGCAATCTATAACTAGGACTTTCTTTTGCATTGCTGCCAATGATGCAGCTAAATTCACGCATGTGGTGGTTTTTCCTACGCCACCCTTCTGATTAGCAATAGAAATAACTTTAGTCAATTTATAGTCCTTATGCTTAATGTAGCTTCAATATAACTGCCTTTCTATTGGCATCCAATGAAGGAACTCTCAAATCAATTATACTTTCTATTTGAGCATTTTTAGGAAGATCATTCAATTCATTATCTTCCAAATTTGCTTTCATACAGATAAAAACACCAGACTCCGCTATTAAGTTCTCACACCATTCAACAATTTTACACAACGGTGCAAAAGCTCTGCTTAAGATGCATTCAAATTTTTCTTCAGGAACAATATTTTCACAGCGGTCATTTATTATGGTTACGTTTTTAAGACCAAGTGAAGTCATTGCGGTTCTAACGAAAGATAGCTTCTTAGCAATAGAGTCAATCAATGTAAATTTTTTATCAGGGTTTAGTATAGCAAGTACTAATCCCGGAAACCCTGCACCTGTTCCCACATCTGCAATATTATTTTTATCTTTGATTAAAGGTGAAATAACAGCGCTATCCAGAATATGAAGAACAACTATCTTATCAGGTTCTCTAATAGCAGTCAGATTCAGAGCATTATTCCATTTGCACAGAAGAACCACCAGGGAGGCTAACTTTTCAAGTTGCTCATCAGTATATTCAATGTCGGTTTTCGACATTAACTTTCTGATCTGTCCAAGGATTTCAGTCTGATTGACTGTACTATCTTTTCTTCCCATAGAATAACCTTTAGTTTTTACCTAATAAATCCATCTTCTTCAAATGAACTAATAGGATTGAAATAGCTGCAGGAGTTACACCTGAAATTCTTGAAGCCATACCAATGGTTTCAGGTTTATATTCGTTAAGTTTCTGAGCAACCTCATTAGAAAGAGCTTTGATATTCTTATAATCAAAATCCAGAGGAAGCAGAGTCTGCTCATTGGTTTTCTTTTTCTTAATATCATCAAGTTCTCTCTGCAGGTAGCCCTGATATTTTACCTGAATCTCAACCTGTTCCACAGACTGCTCTGTAGTTGCTATAGGTTCTAGACCTGTAGTTTTTATTAAGGCATCAAATTTAACTTCAGGTCTTCTCAGAATTTCTTCAAGACTTTGTTCCTGAGACATAGGATTATTCAGGATCTTATTTATATTCTGGCCCATCTCAGATGAAGGTTTTACAGAGATTTCTCTTAATCTAGCCTTTTCCTTTTCTATCTGATTCTGCTTCTCCTCAAATCTTCTCCATCTTTCATCAGAGATAATTCCCAATTCTCTGGCCTTTGGAGTCAATCTCAGATCAGCGTTATCCTCACGAAGAATCAGTCTGTATTCAGCGCGGGAGGTAAACATTCTGTATGGCTCTTTTGTACCTAATGTGCATAGGTCATCCATCAGAACACCAACATAAGCCTCGTCTCGACGAGGGAACCATGCAGGCTGTCCCTTTACATACAGACCAGCATTGATACCGGCAAGCAAGCCTTGAGCTGCGGCTTCCTCATAACCTGTTGTTCCGTTAACCTGACCTGCAAGGAATAAACCAGGAACTTTCTTTGACTGCATTGAAACAGATAATTCTCTTGGATCATAGAAATCATATTCAATTGCATATCCAGGTCTTGCGATAATTGCATTTTCAAGACCCTCAATTGATCTGATGAAGTTTTCCTGAACATCAAATGGAAGTGATGTTGAAATACCATTTGGATAAACAAGAGGTGAAGTCAGACCTTCAGGCTCAATAAACACCTGATGAGAATCTCTGTCAGGGTATCTTACAATTTTATCCTCAATTGAAGGACAGTAACGAGGTCCTATTGAATGAATAACACCAGAATAAAGAGGACTTCTGTCTAAACCACCTCTAATGATTTCATGAGTTTTCTCATTGGTTTTGGTGATATAGCAAGGAACCTGAGTTGGATGAATTTTTTCTTCATTCATGAATGAGAAAGCAGGCTGAGGATATTCTGGATCCTGTTTTGTCATCTTTGAATAATCGATAGAGCTTGCAACGATACGTGCAGGAGTACCTGTCTTTAGTCTTCCAACCTTTAAACCTAAATCTTTTAAATTTTCAGCAAGGCCTATTGAAGCAGGATCACCTGCTCTACCTCCGGTGTAATGATTTAAGCCAATATGAATTAAACCATTTAAGAAAGTACCAGCACAGATAACAACTGCTTTACAGTAAAACTCTATACCTGCAGCAGTTTTTACTCCACTGATAGTCTGATCTTTATAGATGATTTCGGTTGTAGGCTGCTGAAAAATAGTTAGATTGTCATAATTCCATAAAGTCTTTCTCATCACTTCTTTATATAAGTGACGATCGGTCTGAGCTCTGGTAGCTCTAACAGCTGGTCCTTTAGATGAATTTAAAGTTCTGAATTGAATACCTGCCTGATCAATAGCTGTTGGGCATACACCACCCATAGCATCTATTTCTTTAATAAGATGTCCTTTACCGATTCCACCAAAAGCTGGATTACATGACATCTCACCAACTGTTTCAAGATTGTGAGTTAGAAGTAAGGTCTTACAGTTCATTCTGGCACTTGCCGAAGCAGCTTCAATACCAGCATGTCCGGCACCAATTACTATGACGTCAAAATTTCTAAAACTATTCATCATCAAAACCTATAGGATCTGATCTTACTCTGAAGATCTTTTTTTCTTTTTTTCTACAGAAAACAAGCGCCGATAATAGTAATAAGATCTTATTAATTTATTTATATATATATATTATTTTATTTATTATTTAGCTTTGAATATCTGTGGATTGTTAGATTTTCTTTTAAAAATCAAATAATTATTTATAAAAAACTTTGTCTAAAAAGTTGTGGTTTTTAGTTGGTTTATTGTGGAAAAAGCTGTAGTTATTAACAGCCTAAAAATTATACAGGTTTATCAACTTATTTTTCAAAAGATTTTCAAATAGTTTTCAAAACGTTTTCCACAATTTTTTAACAGGTGATATTTTACAAAATAAGTTAGAAAAATTGAGATTTAAATCTATATTTTTTTTTTGATGATATATGCTTAAAGCCTGTGAATTCCTAGCTAATTATTCTTAACTCATTATTAATAATGAGTTTTCTTCTGGTTAATTAAAGAAATTTTTTCTTCCTCCTTTCCTGTATATGTCTTATTTTGGGAGGAAAAATTCAGCTCTAAACACTATTCTTTCTGTTTCAATCTGTAATGATATAGAGATATGTAGAAGTATATAGAGTTATGTCGTGATCGATCTGCTGGTATCGGCTGGACTGGGGCAAGCTTATAGTTAGCTGAAGATACTATCAGCTAATTTCTCCATAGAAAATTATGTGTTGGTACTTTGATCTGATAATGGCTTAATCTGAAAGATGTTATTTCTCTTTATGGGCTGTAATAACAGTTAGACTGTAGGAGTTTACAGTTACTACAGTATCATCCTTGCTACAGTACCAGTTCTTTCCTCTTTTCTGTATGGTACAGTCATCTGCTACTATCAGTTGTCTGCAGAAATCGACAACATCAATGTCAGCTAAATTAAGATTTTTCTTAATTCTTTCTATTCCAAGTTTTGTAGTGTGAAGTTTTGAAAGATTATCCAGGAGAGCTCTATGGCTATTCATTTTTTTACTCCATTTTCACATCTTATTATTTCAACTTAATTTTTTGTTTAAATTAAAAGACACGCAATAATAATAATAACTTTATATTAATTAACTATATATATGTTATTTTTATTATTTTTATGAAGGAAAAATATGTTGGAAGTGAATATTTTTATTTAAAATCAATTTGTTATTTAAGAAAAAGTTTGTTTATAAGGTGATGGTAATCGTGGGAAAATCTGTGGGAAACCACGTATTTTCCGACAGGATACTTTTTATATGTATTTACCAACTGTTTTTTCAGAAGTTTTTCTGCAAATTTTCAAATAGTTTTCCACAGACTTTTTAACATGTTGTTAAATATACTTTACACAAATACTTCTGTTTCGACCTGAAATTAACGCCATAAAAACTGTAATTTTAGGAATAATATATAGACTGTATATAGTATGCTGTGATTATTTTTATATTAGATAAAAAAATATAAATCTCACTTACTTCTGTTTGAGAATAGGCAAGTGAGATTTTTCTGATTAGAACAGCTGACCAGGTAGCTTCTTTTTTACTTTCTTAGGAAATGATTTGTCAAACTCCTCAACTTCAGCATCGTCAACGTAATATCCTTTTAGTGTCTGATATACGCCAGTAATGCCATCAAGATAACCTGGAATCAGCTCTTTACATAGAAAAAACGATGCATCTTCGCCTTCTGGAAGATCATGGTATCTAATAGAAAAAGTGCTGGCATAATTAAAGCCGCATTTTCCATAGAAACCAATGTCGCCTTCAAAAAGTACTGCACCATATCCTAGTTCAGCAGCTTTCTTCAGGGAATAATCCAGAAGTTTAAGACCGTATCCTTTACGCTTTAAATTTGGCGTAATACAGATTGGACCCATAGTCAGTACAGGTATATCTCGTCCGTCGTCAGCATTAATAACGGTTCGCATGAACATATTCTGTCCAATCAGAATTCCGTTCTGTTCCATGACAAAATCAAGCTCCTTTACAAAAGCAGGATCTTCTCTTAGTACATGGATTACATAGTGTTCACAGCATCCTAGGCGATATACATTCCAGAAAGACTCTCTGATGAGATTTTCAACCTTTCTGTAATCTTCTGCTGTTTCAAGACGAATCTGACAATAGTTATTTTTATTCATTATTTAGACTCCCGAAAATTGATAACTGCAATTGCCTTTCAGCGGGAGGTTACCGACTTGTACGCAAACCTCCCGGTTAGCCTACAATGTCCAGAGAATTGAAATTAAACCATACACGGGATCTTAAATACTATACGGGTAATTAGCTGATTAATTTAGAAAAGATATCGATCTAAAAAGATGAGGCTTCAAAGAAGCGGTTGTTCATT
>NZ_CACVSS010000058.1:0-12410 GCF_902756765.1 uncultured Succinivibrio sp.
CGGAATTTTAAGCCTGCGCTGAAAGGCTGGAGAAGCAATTCTCCTAGAGATCGTGTAAGACGTAGTTCGCTATGCAGTGGTCTATGAAGCAGGAATCCCACGACTTTAGTCGTGTGGAGTGTCAAACTGCCTTGTTAGTTGTAAAAGTACAATAAATCCTGTCATTAAAGCAAAGGCCAAAGTCATCTGTGTACATGTCTTTGACCTTAGTAATATGTATCAATACGTGGACAGAAAGCCTGTCTTATGAGGCAAATAATTATTTAACAGTCTCGTTTTTCAGACTTGTATCAATTGCATTCTTAAGATTGGTTACCCAGGTGTTGTAACGGCTGTGAATCTCGTTCTTAGAGCTGTTCTGCATCAGACCTGTAGATTCTACCAGTGAAATGCTGTAGTTTGATTTATCAAAATCAATGCGTACAGTTGCTGCGACATTGGTCTTGTTCATCTTGGCTTCAACTGCTGTACCGGATACTCTGGTTATTTCCCAGTTATAGGAAGAACAGCCTACCTTTATAGCATCCTGAACCTGCTTGGTGGTCAGACCTGCAGGAATATTTCCGTTTGGAGTCATGATCTGCTGATGCTTATAGGCACAGCCAACAAGTGTAAAAGCACATAATATACAGGTGAAGATTTTAACTAAAGCTTTCATATAAAACCTCTTTGTAGTTCAAGTAATCCTGAGTTTTTTGCAGGCAGTGTTGTTATTCTAAGAGTTCAATTTAGATAATTTAAACTGTATGGTGTAATTTTGTGAAACAGTTTTAATTTATGTTCTAAAAATCTGCTTTAGATCTTAATGTTAAGCCTGGAAGAGGGGATTTTTTGGGGGTATAAACGGCAAAAAAAGGCCTCACTGCTAGGAGTGAGGCGAACTATCTAAAAGAGAAACCAAGTTAAATTGTTATCTGATGCTCATGATTGAATCCATTGCTGTGTTCTGAGTCTGCAGTGCCTGAGCGTTTGCCTGGTAGGTTCTCTGGGCAATCAGCAGATCAACCAGTTCTGAGGCCAGCTCCACATTTGACAGCTCAAGATTTGCGCCTTTGATGGCACCTGCCATACCTACATTTGCCTGTGCTGCAGTTGCATCACCAGAGCTGATGGACTGTTTCCACTGGGTATCACCAATCTTGATTAAGCCCTGTGGGTTGGCAAATGTTGCCATCGCCACCTTGGAGATAGGCTGTGTCCTGCCGTTTGTATAGGCGGCAAGAATAATACCGTTGTCATCTACTTCAACATTCTCAAGAATACCGGTTGCATAACCGTCGGTACTTACGCTGGTAACTGAGAACTTGGAGCTACCGTACTGGGTAAGATCCATCTCAATTTTTATTTCCTGAGTTGGATCAACACCACCACCCATAGCGGACGCCAAACAAAAATCATTTCTTATTGATGTTGCATGAGTTGAATTTAAATTATTTATATAAATTGCAGGTGGTAATTGTCCATTATCAACTAATCCTCCTGATGAACCGAATACCAGCTGAATTCCATACAAATCATTATCTGGTGGCTGGATAGATGAACTTGGTTCTGTTACCTGAAAATGACGTCCATTTGCAATATCTACTGCTCTTCCATCAACGTAAGCAACAACGTTCCATACGGTTGCGTCTGCAGTATCTAGTACGTCTGTTGAATAAGGAGTTGAAGGATTTACATGATCTTTCTGGAAGTAATAGGTTAAAGTATGCGCTCCTCCTAGAGAATCATAGATAGTCTGTGAGGTTGCTGCTGTATAGGTTGATGCGTCCTTAGGGTCAAATTTTGTCATTCCACATTTTGTTGGATCTAAATTTCCAGCGTATTCTTTGTTATGTTCTTCTGCTTTTGCTGGCAGATTTGCAATCAGCTCTGCGGTTGTAGACATCTTAGGGGCACCAGTATCTGATGGGATCTTGATGGCATGAGTGGACATGATATCAAGATTGGTAACATTTCCATCTTTGTCTACATCATAGCCCTGCAGGTAGTCACCCATAGCGGTAACAATGAATCCGTCCTTGTTTAACTCAAAGGCACCGTTACGAGTGTAGGAACGGTCACCTACCTCACTGGTGGTTTCATAGTTTTCTGAATTAGCCAGCACGAAGAAGCCGTTGCCGCTGATTGCCATATCAAGATTATTGCCGGTATCACCGGATAGAGAACCCTGGGAAAACTGCTGTGCTACTGTAGTAGTGGTAACACCCATACCTGTAGCAGTCTTGGCACTGGTGAAAACAGAATTTGCATAGATATCGGCAAACTCTGCACGTGATTTCTTAAAGCCGTAGGAGTTGGCGTTAGCGATATTGTTAGAAGTTGTATCAAGATACTTCTGTGCACCTCTAATACCGGAAATTGATGTATTAAACATAGTGTTTCTCCATATTATTTAGATAGTATTTTATTTTTTTCTCTCTGAGCTTTTTTTATGCTTATATGGCTTAATGCCTTATGGTTTGATTATTAGGTAGCAAGAGCTGTGCCAATTAAAGAAATCTAAATAACTATCTGAAATCTAAGAATTTTAATTTTGCGGTTTTGAGTTTTTGCCACTTGTGGCAATGGATTTTATTAAAAATGATTACTGTTTTTGCCGGTTTAAACGGTAAAATAGGGACAGGAGAATTATTATGAAGAAAGCTTTAGTTGTATTTTCTGGAGGACAGGATAGCTCAACCTGTCTTTATTATGCGGTTAAGAATTATGATGCGGTTTATACCATTGGCTTTAAATATGGTCAGCGTCATGAGATTGAGCTTGAGTGCAGAAAGGATTTTATTGAGTCCTTAAAGGCCTTTGACAGGGAAGCAAAAGATAAACTTATCGAGGATAAGGTTGTGGATATGCTCTCTTTGAAGAATCTTACAGATTCTGCCTTAACCAAGGATGATGCTGAGTATGTTATGGATGAGAAAAACTCACTGCCTACTTCTTTTGTACCTGGACGTAATCTTATATTCCTCTGTTATGCGGCAAGTTATGCCTACAGTGTAGGTGCAGATACCATTATCTCTGGAGTCGGTCAGGCGGATTACTCAGGCTATCCTGACTGTCGTGAATCTACTCTTAAGGCTTTAGAGACAGCAATTAATCTTGGGATGGAGAGCTCTATTAGGCTAGTATCTCCACTGATGCACCTGACAAAAGGGGAGACCTTTAAGCTTGCTTATGATTTAGGCGGAGATGATTTTGTCAGAATGATAGTTGAGAAGACTCATACCTGTTATGAAGGGACTCATAACACACTGCATGAATGGGGATATGGCTGTGGCAAATGTCCTTCATGTTTACTTAGAAAGAAAGGGTATGAGGAGTATCTGAAGCTGAGGGAGAAGCTGTAGACCGTGTTAACTACATCAGAGTTTATTTAACACTTTGAAACTTTAATCTTTCTATTAGTTCTTTTGGTTCCTCAAAATATGAGTAAGTAAGGACAAATTAAGGCATCTGTCCTTTTGTTTATGCCCTTAACGAAGGTATAATGTAGACATGTTCAGGTAAGGATCTTGTTGATATGGATAGTAAAAAACTGAGTATCGGCACAGAAGATTTTGAAAAACTCAGATTATCAGATTCCGTCTATATTGATAAAACATCATATCTAACTGAATTGTACGGTGAGCATGTTCATTCCAACGGCATGAGTTATGTTGATGAAGTCCTTCTCTTCACCCGTCCCCGCCGATTCGGTAAATCTCTTACCATGAGCATGATTAAGAATTTTTTTGAACTTAATTATGCTGATCCTGAGGATAAATCCAAGCCTAAGCAAATATTCCGTAATCTTGCTATATCCAGGAATAAAGCCTTCTGTGAAAAATACATGGGGCAGTTTCCTGTTATAAGTATCTCTTTAAAAGATGTTGAAGGAGAGACTGTTGAGGGGGCATTAAATGAGCTTTTAGGCAAGATCTACGAATTATATGATGGTTTCAGATCACTTTTAGACTGTAATGCGTTAGCTCCTGAGGATCATGATGCATATCAGTATGTTCTGTCTTTTACAAAGCAAAGTAGCCGATTATGGGATGAAAACTATTTTATGGTATTGTAAAAATATGGTGCAGAATAAGGATAGAAATGAATGCAACATTCTTAACTACAAACCGATTGAGTAGAGATAAAATCTGCTTTGTTTAATTCATGGCGACCACGCATTCTTTTCCTAAAAAGGATATTCCATATTTGATGATCCTGTAATTTTTCTGCTCATAAGGACTGGCGTATTTCTTTAGCTCAATTTGCTCAAGAGCCCCTTTGCAGATCTCATCAAAACTCTCTCCTTTATAAAGCTTTTTAAACTCTATAATTACCACTTCCTTTTTGGGAGAGTAATCTAAAATCAGATCTGCATATCCATCACCACTTTCAGTATCTGATTTTATTTCTGTATTTTGATCTATTGTTAAGGCGAGAATGCCGGCTAAAAAGCCATGATAATAGTCTTCATAGGCTGTATTTCTTATTGATACAAAGGTTAAAAGCAGTTCATTTATCAGATTCTGAACTTTATCCTTATTTTCTGCAAACAATGCGTTTTTTAATTCTGCAACTTTTGAATACCACTGAGAATTTCGTTTACTGAAAATAATCTTTGCTTTTTGACTAAAACAGTCTAGCACTTCTTTATTTGGTATTTTTACCTCGATGCTTCCATCTTCATTAGTCTTAACAACAGTTAAATATCCTGTATAAAGCATCATCCCCATCATAGTATCAAAATCGGTATGAATTGATATTTCAGGATAGGTTGTAAAATCAGGCGGTAAAATTATTTCTGTTCCTCCGTCCAGTAGATTCTGCAGCCTTTGAGAATCTATGGCATCAGGATGATTGATACAGATGGAGACAATATCGTTGCTTGAGGTATTATTAAAATAATTACCAGGAGTAAAGGTTAAAGGATTTTCTGAAGAATTTGCCTTATGACAGAATGATAAAACACTCCATGGGCAGAGCATTTTTGCTCCTGCAAAGTTGTAGCCGTCATACCACTCTAAAACATCCTTTTCTCTTTCCTGAAGCTTTCTTTTTTTCAGAAGTTCTGTTACTTCCTTATGGGTAAATCCTATAAAATCACGATACAGCTCATCCTGAATGGTATAGAGTGAGAAATTATTGATACCTGTATAGATACTTTCATGGCTGATTCGTAAGCATCCGGTCACAATTCCCTTTTCAAGGTACTCATTGGTTTTGAATACCTCCTCAAACATTCCTCTAATAACATTCAGCATTTCCTTATAATAACCGTATACCGTAGCCTTCTGCAGAGGAACATCATATTCATCAACTAGAACAATAACTTTTTTTCTGTAGATACTGTAAAGATAAAAGGTTAAATCTTTTAATGAGGATTTAACCAGAAGCGTAATGTTGTTTTTTACATCAGGATTACTGAAAGTAATGATTTGTCCATTTTTTGCTAGTTGAACAATTTTTGAGAACTTTTCTTTATCTTCAGGTGCAAGACTGCTTTGTTTAAGAAAACTGTACTGTTTATACAGGTCTCCAATGCGGTTAAATAAAGCGGTTAATGCTTCAATATAATCTTCACCGAAAACTCCCTTAAGAGAGATACTGATTACAGGATACTCTCCCATGTATTTATCACAGAAAGCCTTATCCTGAGAAATTTCTAAATTTTTGAAGAGTTCTTTTGGTTTTGATTTGTCGGCAGGATTATCGTAATTAAGCTCAAAGAAGTTCTTAATCATACTCATGGTCAGAGTCTTTCCAAAGCGGCGTGGACGGGTAAAAAGACTCACATAATCCTCATAGGTTTCACCGTTATCATGAACTTTTTCTCCAAATAGCTCTTTTAGATAAGATGTTTTATCTATGTAGGGAGCTCCCTTTTTAATAAGGGTTTCAAAATCTTCATAACCAACTGTGAAACG
Organism: uncultured Succinivibrio sp.; assembly: GCF_902756765.1. Classification (NCBI taxonomy): domain Bacteria; kingdom Pseudomonadati; phylum Pseudomonadota; class Gammaproteobacteria; order Aeromonadales; family Succinivibrionaceae; genus Succinivibrio; species uncultured Succinivibrio sp. The sequence goes on from NZ_CACVSS010000058.1 coordinate 5,904, forward strand.
TTCTGACAATTTCCTACTCCTAAATTCAAAAATCAGCTTTTCTATTTTTTCGCCTGGGTTGATTATCAGTTCTGAATTGACTTGATTCTGAAGCTGTTCTCAATCTTATGACGTCTGAAATTCTGCATAAAATTCTTTAAGGCAATCATAAAGGCCAGTACAAAGAAGCCGCCCGGAGGCAGAATAGCAACCATCAGTGTGTAATCAGCATTTATAAAGGTACACTCAAGAGCCTCACCGAAACTTCCAAAAAGCTTGGATGCTCCCATAAACAGGGTACCCTGTCCGATAATCTCACGCACAGCACCCAGGACAAAGAGTACCAGAGAGAAACCTACACCGGTACCTACGGCATCTACAAAGGCGAGAATAGGTCCGTTGCGGCTGGCAAAAGCCTCAGCTCTGCCCATAATGATACAGTTGGTTACAATCAGGGCAAGATAGATGCCAAGCTGAGAGTTCAGATCAGGGAAGTATGCCTCAATATAGAATTTGACCAAGGTAACCAGGGTAGCAATAAAAAGCACATAGATAGGAATTCTGACTTCCTTGAAGATACATCTGCGGATTAGAGAAATAATCACCGAGCTTGCGCAGACCACAATCAGAGTGGCAAGACCAAGACCTATGGCAGATACAGCAGAGGTGGTAACCGCAAGGAGAGGGCAGAGACCTAACAGCTGACACAGACCTGGATTGTTGGACCAGATGCCTTCAAAAAGAATCTTTAAAAGTGAGGTTTTAGCTGAGGCTTTTACTTTTTTCTTTTTGCCTTCAACGGTATCAATCTTGTTGTCCATACTATTACTTCACCTTGCATTTTTTTAGTGAACGGATATCAAAGCTGTTTAATTCCTTTAAAGCCTGAGAGGTGGCAATTACAGTCGCTCTGGAGGTGACGGTAGATCCTGTAATAAAATCAAAATCACCGCCGTTTTTCTTTACATCCCAGTTGGCTGATAAAAGCGAATGTCCTGAGAGCTGATCTAAAAAGTTTCCATGGTCTCTGTCTACCTTGTCACCAAGTCCAGGGGTTTCCTGTGAAAAATAGATATCAGCCTTGTAGACCTTTTTATCAGGGGTAAAGCCAGCAATCATTATCAGAGGATCAGAATAACCCAAGGAGGTGGAGTAGGTCATGATATAGCCTTTGATTTCCAGATCTTTAGAGGCAATATAAAGCTTCTGATTATGACCGACGTTTTTACTTTTCTGTATGGCATAGCAGGTAAGCCTGATATTATCTCCACGGGCCTCATCCGGAAGCAGACTGTTGATTTTTACCTTAAGAGAGTTTGCTCGGTTGTTTTCTCTCATCTGTTCTGTGCTCTCTGAGGTATACATAATCATACCTACACATAATGAGGCAACAAAGGCTAGAGAAAAACCTGAGAGGATAGCTCTGGCTGTTCTTGAATATTTGTACTTCTTTTTCTTATTTTTGTCGTTACCGGTATTTGTTGAGCCGGTATCATTGGTATTGGTATCTAATACCGTTTCAAGATTTTTATTCATTACTGAAATCCTCCCTTTTTATAACCCACACCATAAGGTCTTCGAGAGGTCATGACATCAATTAAAGGTGCACAGGCGTTGCCGAGTAGTACAGCAAAGGCAACTGCATCAGAATAGGATCCGTAGGCTCTTAGAATTACAATAAAAAAGGCTACAAAGACTGAAAAATAAATACGGCCTTTGGAGGTTCCTGCATTGGTAACCGGATCGGTGATGATGAAGAAGGCTGCCAGCATGGTACCTCCAAAGAGCAGACCGTCTTCTACATTCAGGTAATTGCCAGGGAGGAAATGATTTAGAATCCACTGGAAGAATATAAAGGAGGCAAAGAAGGCCACCACCATACGCAGGATAATAATCTTAAAGGCAAAGAGGATAAGTCCTCCTATGCAGTAGGCAACAGCAAGTGCCATATAGGCCTTGTAGTTCCCAAGAGTGAAATCGTGACCTGGCAGCAGATCTAAAGATGAGGTCTTGCGGGCAGACTTGATATTCTCAAGATAGGTGGCACCGCTGAAGCTGTCTACTATTGAGCTGATACTCAGATCGTTATCCTCCTCATGGGAGTTTTCAGAAAGATTTAAACCTTCTACAAGATTTCTGAGGTTAACCGGATCAGCCTTCTTGAAGATAACCTCCTGGGTTGCAGAGAGTGTTGCCTGAGTGTATGCGGCAGGTGCCGGTACGATCCAGGCGTTGCTCATGGCAGCAGGGCAGGAGCTGACAATAAAGATAAAGCCTGCCATAGCAGGGTTGAAGATATTGTGACCTAAACCGCCGAAGACGGATTTAACCACGATGATTGCAAAGACGGTGGCAACTACAGTGTAATAGCACTGAAGTAATGGTGGCAGAGTAAAGGCCAGAATCATAGCGGTTACGGTGGCTGAGAGATCACCTACGGCAGTGGAGATGCTGCGGTGGCGCAGCAGGGCAACGATTATCTCACAGATAAGAGCTGTTATCTCACAGATTAAAAACTGCCAGAGAATGCCGTAGCCAAAAAAGTATACCTGAACCATCAGAGCTGGCAGCAGGGCAAACAGGACACAGCCCATAATCAGCTGGGTGGTCATCTTCCCTTTAAGATGAGGTGCGGTTTCTATTCCTAGGATTTTTTTTACCACACCCTGTGACTGGGTTATATTCATATTGGTCTTCTTTATTTATATATTCGTGTTTGTAACTTGTATTTCAGTGTCTTTATATTCGTCTTTATAAATCAGCGGTTATAAAACAGTGTTGTTTTTCATATTTGTATTTATAACTTCATCTTTATAACTTCATATTTTATTTTTCAGATTTTTCTGACTAACGTTTGGAACGTAAGGTCTTTTTCCTGAAGATCTCAGGAAGAATGTTTATTTCCTTCTTCTCTTCCTGGGCGGACATTAAAACCTGAGGAATAACCTTCTTAGGCTCAGGATTCTGACGGCTGTCATCTGGAGGCAGCCCTACCAGCTTAAGCTCATGGGCCTGAACTGTAGGTGCCTCATGAAGAATTACCTTCAGTTCCTCAAGACGTCCTGATGCGTTCTTTTTCAGAACCTGAGGGAGAATATCCTTCTCCTCAAGCTGGGCATTGGCAACCTGCTGCTCAATGGTGGTCTCAGGAACCTCTGGGGCTGGTTTTTCGATATGACCCTGATGTCTTGCAATGGCAATCGCTTTATCCTGAGATTCTTTTAAGCGCTTAATGGCAGAGGCATCATCAGAACCTTCTTTCTGTTGCTGCTGTTTCTGTGCAAGAATTGCCTCCTTGCGTTCACGGGCCTTGGCTTTAGCCTCTTCTAAGGCTTTAGCACGGGCTGCGGCAAGCTCCTCTGGAGACATATTAGCCTCAGCTTCCTTCTGAGCCTTGATTCTGGCTAGAGCAGCCTCTTTCTTAGCCTGTCTTTCCTTTGCTTCAGCCTCAAGACGCTCCTCTTTGAGCTTCATTCTCTGTTTTGCCACAAGATTGCGTCTTTCAGCATCACGGATGTGTTTTTCGACTGCCTGTTCATATCTGAACTGTGAGGTTAAAGGTATGAAAGATGGACAGACATAGGCACAGGCACCGCATAGTGTACAGTCCGTAATACCTGCCTTAAGACAGGCGGCATGGTTTTTAGCCTTGGACTGGTTGTACATTTGATATGGAACCAGACGGCTAGGGCAGACACGGGCACAGCGACCGCAGCGTATACAGTTCTGAGGCTGTTTTAATAAAGGTATTTCTGCTGTGGTTGGAGCGAGAATACAGTTGGCACTCTTGGTAATAGGCACATCAATGGTAGGGAGGGTAAAGCCCATCATAGGACCACCAAGAATGATTCTCTGATGAAATTCTGGGGACAGGTTATAGCTGCTTAATACAAAACGTACTGAAGAGCCAAGACGTACTCGCACGTTGCCGGTTTTCTTCATACTCTCACCTGCAACGGTAACCACACGGGAGATTACAGGCATACCGTCAACTACGGCTTCCTTGACTGAGAGGACGGTTCCAACATTGTTAACCACGATACCGCACTCGGAGGTATGGACAGAGTATGGGATTTCAATACCGGTGATAATCTTGATAAGATTACGGGCTGCTCCTGAAGGGTACTTGGTTGGAATAACACGGATTTCGGCAATACCCTCACAGGCACTCTTCATGGCGGAGATGGCCTGAGGCTTGTTATCCTCAATGGCAACTACGGTAATCTTTGGATTTAATATCTTTTTAAGAATCTGTATACCAAGTGCAATATCTGATGCCTGCTCCTGCATGATTCGATCATCACAGGTAATAACAGGTTCACATTCAGCACCGTTGATGATAAGTACATTACATCCGGTCTGGGAATCATCTAAGGCGGATTTAATCTTAAAGTCAGTCTGGAACTGAGCTCCGCCTAAACCTTCCACACCATAGTTATGGATTCTGTCTAAAAGCTCTTTGTTGGATTTAAGCTCCCAGTCCGGCATCGGATCAAGATCAACGCATTCATCATTACCGTCAGGTTTGATGGTGATGCAAAGTCCTGTATATCCGCTAGGGTGAGGCAGAACCTCCTTTGAAATGGCATTGATGGTACCGGAGGTTGAGGCATGTACAGGCACAAGTCTGCCTGAGGCTTTGGTCAGAGGCTGTCCTTTTTTGACATGATCCCCTACATTGACCAGAATCTCACCTTCCTTTCCAAGATGTCTGTCAATTGGAAGACAGATGATGGATGGCAGACCAAGATCTTCTATTCTGCTCTCGGAGGTATCCTTCATCTCTTTTGGTTTAATACCGCCAAAGAACTTCCAGATTTTTGCTTTGATAATTTTCTGTAACTGATTAGAGGCCATTCTAGTTAACTTCCGCTCTTAATCTGGACTGAGTGAATATTCCAGTTGAAATGAGATAAATCATGATCAAGACGAATTTTTTCAATACATTTCTCCGGACAGGTATTGATACAGTCATCACAGCCGATACACAGGTCCGGATCAACCATATGGGCATCCTTGAGTACACCTGCAATGGCATCTACAGGACACTTGCGCTTGCATTTACCGCAGCCGGTGCAGCTGTTCTCATGAATATAGGCAACCATACGAGGGGAGAAAAGCTGTTCTTCATAATCTCCATAGCTTGCGTTGGTATCACCTACAAGAACACCCAACTGTTTTGCTACATCGGCACCTGCAGGACGGCAGAGGTTTGGGGCTGCCTTTTTATCAGCCAGGGCTTTGGCATAGGCATTACAGCCAGGGAATCCGCACTGACCGCAGTTGATACCAGGAAGCAGCATTTCAATTCGTTTCTCTGCACTGTCCTCTTTCTTATCAGCAAGGGTTGAAAGGTATGAAAGAATTAGACCTAATACTAAAAGTACAGCTGCTAAAATCAGAATAAACTTTAATTCAAGTATCATGCTGCACTCCCGGCAAAGCCAGCAAAGCCCATAAAGGCAAGGGAGAGAAGTCCTGCGGTGATAAGTGCTATTGCGGTGTTCTTAAATGGTTCAGGAACATCGGAGATGGCAAGGCGCTCTCTGATAGCTGCAAATAAAGTTAACACCAGAGTAAAGCCGCTGCCGGCACCTAAGGCAAAGGCTGTTGCCTCAGAGAAGGAGAACTGCAGGGAGTTCTGAAGAAGGACTAAACCTAAAACCACACAGTTGGTGGTTATAAGTGGCAGGTAGATACCCAGGGCATTATAGAGATCATAGGATATAAAGCGTATGGCGATTTCTACCAACTGCACAGTCATGGCGATAACTACAATGTCCATGATAAGATCAAGAGACTGCAGATTATAAGGTATCAGAACAAAGGTGTTTACCGCATAACAGCCCATGGAGGTTACCAGCAGCACAAAGGTGGTGGCAATTCCCATTCCGAAGGCTGCGGAGATTTTATTGGAGACACCTAAAAAAGGGCACAGACCTAAAAATCTGACCAGCACAAAGTTATTAACAATTGCTGCACCGAAAAATAAAAACAATAAATGAGTCATGATCTAAAATTAAAGGCAGTACAAATTTGTAATTGCAATATGATACTTGCAATATGATACCGCAAAGAGTTTGATATTTCATGAAAAAAACTATTAGTTTGTTATCTGATAATGATAGATGTGAGCTTCTGCAGATATTAAGCGAGAGTTTCCCTGATCCTAAATCAGAACTTGTCTTTAATAATCCCTATGAGCTTCTATGTGCAGTAATCCTTTCTGCTCAGGCTACGGATGAATCGGTAAACAGAGTTACACCAAAGCTTTTCTCTCTGGCTCCTTCACCTTTGAAGATGGTTGAGCTTGGTGTTGAGGGGATATCTTCAATTGTCAGAACTATTGGACTGTGGAGAGCGAAGTCGAAGAACATTTATGAGATGTCTAAGATACTCTTGGAGAAATATGAAAGTGAGGTCCCTTGTAGTTATGAGGATCTGATTTCTTTGCCTGGTGTAGGTTCAAAGACTGCCAAGGTGGTGATGAATGTGGCTTTTGGTCTACCGACTATTGCGGTGGATACA
>NZ_CACVSS010000059.1:0-21807 GCF_902756765.1 uncultured Succinivibrio sp.
AATCTTTTTGTCATCAATACAACTGCACTGCATGTTGTTATCTGATGCATACACTCATCAAAGAAATCTATTACTGACGGTGTATTCTCATTCTCAACAAGCTGCATTTCTCATACTAATTCTTTGTAAGGCCCTGCAGGATCTGATTTGCAGTCTTGATCTGATCACTTGCACCACTTATAAAGCTGTTGTACTGTCCCATAAAGTCCTGCAGCTTAACCATCTGAGTCTGGTTGTCGGAGTTGCAGTTCTCTGCCATGTGCTGGATTTGTGAGGCAATTGCTCTTGCTTGGTCCCCAGTTGTTGCTTTATAGTTATAGTGACCAGGAAGTTTAATTACCTTAGTAATTATTCTTATTTCATGCTGTACCCATTTTGCTTTCCAACCTGTTGTATCAAGGCCAAACGATTTTGCCTCATCTGCAAGCTCATTAAGAACTTTTCCTCGTCCTATTTTGTCTGTATCTTCATCCTTAGTAAAAGCACCTAATTTTGAATTTAGTTTATCCAAAAATGCATTCAGCGCTTTAGCTTTATCATTCTGAGCCTTCATATCTGCAATCTTCAATTCTGCTTCTTTCTTTTTAGTGGCACCAACCTCTAGCATAACCATAGCAGCCATCATCTGTATTGACATTCCCTCTAAGTTGGTACCCTTGATTGCATTTACATTTGAAGTTGAAATTGAACCTACTGTCATAATAGTTACCTCTTAGTTGTAAAATCTTTTGAATAAATCTGTGTTCTTATTTGTGTATCAGATTCTTATCATTCACTCTCTAGCTTAAGTATAAATAAAAATTCCTAATAGTTAGGACTACTTTTATGTATTTTGTGGCAATTTGTTCAAAGTTGACGTATATATCACAGATTTTGTTATTTTATGACTACATTTCAATAATGTAGTTACACATTTATTTACGAGAGTATGCCAAAACAGTGTTTGCTTTTGTACTGTAGACATTGTGGCATCTAAATTGTTTGTAAATTCGATTAAACAACAGATATTAGTCTTGCCTTAAAAATAGTGAGGTTTTTTATTATGCTTGGAAAATCGTGAATTTACATATATTAAACGAAAAAAGCGAAGAAAGGTGAAAATATTACAAGTTGTATATCTTAATGCTCTGTTTTTACTGTATTTGTTATTGTATTTAGTGCCCAATACCTTTATTTATGCGGATCTCTATTGAAGATGAGTTGGTTTAATATTGTGTAGTTATCAGATAATAAAAAACCGATGCTGGTGTATCACATCGGTTCTATTGATTCTTTGAAATGCTTTTTACTAATCGCGAACAGCTGAGAAAACAGAGTTGTCTCCACCGAAAGGATTTGAAACGTACTGTTCTGCATCCCAGTCATTGTCATACTTTACAGAATTGTCTTCAAATGTGTACTTGAATCTGTACTGGTATGATGGCTTCTCTCCTTCTGGAACAGTGATCATGCCTTTGAAAGTGCCGTTCTTCTGTGGCTTCATTGCAACTGCCTGCCAGCCGTTGTGCTCGCATAGAAGATCAATTTTAACAGCACCCTGTGCTGCAGCTTTCTTAATAGTGAAAGTTACATTTACCTTTGCGTCTTTTGTAAATTTCTTAGAAACGCTCATCGATAATTTCCCCTTTAAAAATGTTAAGTACCGATCTTTGTAAGTAGCAAACACTAAAACGGTACTCCACTAAATTTCGATTTCATTGTAATCCCAATTAGTGCAAAAATAGTAATATTTTTAAACAGATAGAATATATACATATCAAATGTGTGACGAACTAAGTATTTTTATAAATATTTAAAAATGAAAATTATTTACTTTTTATATAGTTAACTTATTGAAAGTATAAGTAAAAATATTAAGAAAAAGTGTCGGAACATAGACTGTATTAAGTATTATAACTAACATTTTAGTTTATAAAAATATCTTATAAAACAAGATGTTACTGATTATTAAAAAAACGAATTATTAAGTTAGATGAGGTGGATGCACAATTATGGTGAATTGAGATGTGACTTTTTAGCATACCAGCGATTTTTGCATATTCTAATCTTGTACTAGATTCTTTTGTATCAGCTTTTGTGTAAAACCTCTTCTCATGTAAAAACCTCTTGGTCTTGTTCGGATAATTTCCCCCTTAGGGCCAATGCATTCTGTAAGAACCTTCCCGTTTGCTCCTTTTGGTCTCATCTGGATAATCTGTCCGATACGGGCATTGATTCTTTCAACATTACCTGTTTTTACCAGCTCGTAAAGTTCATTGAAGTCCTCTTTGACGGTTTTAAGTTCGTCTTCAGAAGGTGTGAAGAAGAAATAACCAAGAACAACTCTTTCATTAAAATCCAGGTCTCTAGAGGCTCTGATCAGAACAAAAAGCACGCGAGTGATTTTTGAATAGAGCGGGGAGGTTTCAAAAGTGTAGTGTCTGATTCCTGTGAGAGGCGCATAGCACAGAAAAGTTGACTCCAGAGGACATAAATTGTCATCAACCGGAATTGACTTTAACTCAAGTCCAAGTTCTGGAAAATCAGGAATAGATTGATTTGCTGCACTTGCTCCTAGACATTTTTCTATAAGTTCTCCTGTGAACCCTTTTCCATGCAAAGTATCAATTGGTACAGGAACCCGTGCATATTCAGCAAGTTCCGTCAGTGATTTCCCTACAATGAAATTTAGGTTTGCGATTAGTTCATCAAAATTATGAGGAGGAGTGGTAACTGTATTTTTTCTGTTTTCCTTCTCCATATCTGAACCTTGGAAATAATGCCTGAAGAATAGTTTTAAAAAAAGGTTTTTACGTGATCTACAAAGAGCTTTGTAAGGCCCCTATCTGTTATAATAACACACAGTATAACTTTGCAGATTGCAATAAGTTTAAAAGATAAAGATCAGGCGGTTTTTTGTGATTGATAAAGACGGATTTAGACCTAATGTAGGTATTGTAATCTGCAACCGCTCAGGTCAGGTTTTATGGGCTCGAAGAATCAGGCAGAATTCCTGGCAGTTTCCTCAGGGAGGAGTTGATTCTGGAGAATCTCCAGAGAACGCTATGTATCGAGAGCTTTATGAGGAGTTAGGCTTAACCAAGAATGATGTAAAGCTTCTGGCTAGTACAAAGTTTTGGCTTAAGTACAGACTCCCTAAAAGACTGGTCCGCTGGAATGAGAAACCTTTATGTATCGGACAGAAACAGAAATGGTATTTACTCTGTTTGAATAAAGATAAATCTGAACATATTGAATTTAACCGCAAAGGTCATCCTGAATTTGATGACTGGCGCTGGGTAAGTTACTGGTATCCGGTCCGGCAGGTGGTTGCATTTAAAAGAGATGTGTATCGACAGGTGCTGAGTTTTTTTTCTCAGGTAGCACTGTTCGGTCCGCATTCTGTGAATTATAAAAAGAATACCAGAACAACGAGGAGGGTAAGGTAGCTATGTCTGAAAGTCAGAACTCAATATTGCTAGCCCTACGTAAAATTATTCAGGAGGTATCTTCAAAGAAGTCATTTGAGGATGCCATAAATACACTTGTAGATCTGATAAGGGATGCGACCAGTGCAGATTGCTGTTCGCTCTATCTGCTTTCATCCCGAAAGAGTATCTTAAAGCTTGCAGCCACTGAAGGCCTGCAGAAGGACTCCATCGGCAAGGCAACGCTGCAGATAGGTGAAGGTCTGGTTGGTCTTGTGGCTCAGAAACAGGAACTCATAAATCTTGCGAATGCTCCGGATCATCCAAATTTCAAATATCTTCCGGATGTTGGAGAGGATGAGTATCAGTCTTTTCTAGGTGTACCTGTAATCAATCAGGGAGAGCTTCTTGGTGTTCTGGTTATTCAGTGTAAGGAAAACCGTGTTTTCGGTGAACAGGAAGAAACCTTACTCATTACTCTATCAGCTCAGATAGCCTCAATTATTTCCATAACTAGAACCATAAAGGAAAATGAGGATTTCCGAGTATCCCGTTACAAGGGTAAGACAGGATCCGGTTCAATTGCCATTGCTCAGGCGGTGGTTTGGAAACCACCTGTAACCTTTGAAACCATTCAGATTATGTATTCTGATGAGAAGGATATTCAGTCAGAGCTTTTCCATCAGACAATCTTCCAGCTGCAGATGGAAATGGATAGGGCAAATCTCTATCTTCAGGAGAATTCTCATTCAAAGGCTTCCTCAGGCTATATGTCAGGTTATGGCAGTATGCTTGATGACCCAACCTTTGAAGATGAGGTTGATAACGAGATTTTTGAAAATGGTTACGTTGCAGCTTCTGCCATCAAGGTTGTAACCATGAGAAGAATTAAAGCTGCAGAGAATGATGGACATAAGGAAAAGATTAGGGATATGCGGGATTTCGCCTCAATCCTGATTACAAGACTGGTCCATCTGGCTCCTAAGGAGACAGAACTGTCATCTCCAGTGGTCTTAGTCGTTCAGAGTATGCCTGCGGCTTTGGTTGCCGAGATGACAAAGGATAAGATTGCGGGATTTATCTGTATTGACAGCTCAACTTCTTCTCATACCGCAATTCTGGCAAGGGATCTTGGTATCCCTGCTGTTATCGGCGTTAACATTGATATTAACGATGTTGATGGCAGAACCATAATTGTAGATGGACAGAATGCAGAGGTGCTTATTGATCCTTCATCAAGCCTTATTGATGAGTACATGCAGCTTATAGCTGCATCTAAAAAGCAGAATGACCTCTTTAATGAGGGAAAGTATGAGAAGGCTGTTACTCAGGACAACAAGGAAATCTGTATTCAGCTTAATGCAGGTCTGAATCATGATGATGACGATCTGCCTGAGCAGACTGACGGAATCGGTTTATACCGAACCGAGATCTCCTTTATGCTGTGTGATTCTCTGCCATCAGAAGATCAGCAGGTGGGCTGGTACAGAAAGCTACTGTCACAGTTCAAAGGTCTTCCTGTATGTATGAGAACACTGGATGTTGGTGGAGATAAGTCACTATCCTATCTTCCAATTGAGGAGAATAATCCTGCATTAGGATGGAGAGGAGTTCGAGTCTGCATTGATCAGCCAAACATTCTGAAAACTCAGCTTCGTGCAATGCTTATTGCTAACAAGGATTTCGGAAACCTGGAGATTATGATTCCTATGGTATCCAGACTTGAGGAAGTTGTAATCGTTAAGAGAATTCTGAATGAGGCTTTTTATGAAATCGAGGAAGAGACTGGTTCTAAGATTCCACGCCCAAGATTTGGTGTGATGATCGAGGTTCCTTGTGTGGCCTTTATGCTCGATGAGCTGGCCAGTGAGTGTGATTTCTTCTCAATCGGTTCAAACGATCTGATTTCATATTTGTTTGCTGCTGACAGAGCAAATCCAAAAGTATCAAAGTTGTTTGATGCTTTTAATCCTGCTGCGGTCAGATACTTCAAGTATCTAATCGACAGAGCAAATTCTCTGCAGAGACCTATTGCTGTCTGCGGTGAAATCGCAGGATCCCCAATCGGCTGTATGCTGCTGATGTCATTGGGTTATACCAGACTTTCAATGAACTACTCTCAGATTTCTATGGTTAAATATATCGTTAAGAATATTAACCTTCAGGATCTTCAGGCTGTAGGTAAGCAGGCAATGTCATTAAACTCAAGTGTCAAAATCAAGCAACTTTATATTGAATATGCAAAGTCAAAGGGACTTTATTCAGTCATTGACACTTTATCATTAGGTAAGAATCGTTAATTTTTAGGAGCAACAGGTGCAGGTATATCTTGATTTATTAAAGAAAATCATGGAAGAGGGAACTGACCGTGAAGACAGAACCGGTACGGGTACCAGATCAATATTCGGTACCCAGATGCGTTTTGATCTTTCAAAGGGCTTTCCTCTGGTAACTACCAAAAAGTGTCACTTAAAATCAATTATCCACGAGCTTTTATGGTTCATTTCCGGCTCAACCAACATCAAGTATCTGCAGGAGAACGGTGTTCGTATCTGGAATGAATGGGCTGATGAGAACGGTGATTTAGGTCCTGTTTACGGCAAGCAGTGGCGTGATTTTGAAACTCCAGACGGACGTCATATCGATCAGCTTTCCAATGCTATTGATATGATAAAGCACAATCCAGAGTCCAGACGTATTATTGTATGCGCATGGAATCCTTCAGATGTAGACAGAATGGCTCTGCCTCCTTGTCACACTCTGTATCAGTTCTATGTCGCAAACGGAAAGTTAAGCTGCCAGCTGTATCAGCGTTCTGCTGATATGTTCCTTGGTGTCCCTTTCAATATTGCAAGCTACTCACTTCTAACTATGATGATTGCCAAGGAATGCAATCTTGAGTATGGCGATTTTGTTTGGTCTGGTGGTGATACCCACATCTACAAGAATCATTTTGAGCAGGTTCAGCTTCAGCTGACACGTGAGCCTAGACCTCTTCCTCAGATGAATATTCTGCGCAAGGCTCCATCTATTTTTGATTACAAGTATGAAGATTTTGAGCTGGTAGGGTATGATCCACATCCTGCTATTAAGGGAGTTGTATCTGTCTGATGATTGAAGTTACAGGAAAAGTTAAGTGGCAGTCAAGACGCGGTATGCGCGAGCTCGATCTGATGCTTCTGCCATTTGTTGAGAACGATCTGCAGAACTGTGACGAAAAGTTCCTTGCAGATTATGTCGATCTGCTGGAAGCAACTGATCTTCAGCTTGTCAGATGGTTCAACGGTACAGAAATGGCTGATACACAGTCACGCAGGGATGTGATTGCTTATATTAAAAAATGCCATGCCACACGCATGGGTAAAGAGGGCGTTTAATGCTATTTTCCGAATTAGGTCTACCAGATTTTTTAGTTGAGAACATTAAGAAATTAGGTTGGGAAACACCAACCCCTGTCCAGACACTGGTTCTGCCAAAGGCTCTGGAAGGTTTTGATATTTTGGGCGGAGCACCTACCGGTACCGGTAAGTCTGCTGCTTTTTTACTGCCAATCATTGCCAGACTGTCTCTTGAGAAGAAGAGCGGTATCCGAGCAATTATTCTGGAGCCTACCAGAGAACTTGCAATGCAGGTTGAAAGTGTCTGCTCTGAGCTTATCGGAGGATTTAATGATCTGTCAGCCGGTACTATTATCGGTGGCGGTTCAAGAGAGGTTCAGCGAGAAAATCCAAGCTCAATTATTGCTGCAACTCCAGGTCGACTGATTGAGTATATTGAAAAGGGATGGATTGATACTTCTTCTGTTGAAATGTACGTGATTGATGAAGCTGACAGAATGCTGGACATGGGCTTTAGGGATGATGTAGCTAAAATAACCCGAGAGCTTTACAACCGCTATCAGACTCTGCTGTTCTCTGCAACTCTTGAAGGTGCAGGAATCGAAGAGTTTGCCTCATCTGTTTTAAACGATCCTATAGAAGTACGTCTGGGGGCCGGCGGTGAAGAAGATGAGGTTCTTCCTGAATTTTTGCAGTCCCGCGCATATTATGCAGCAGGAGATCCTCAGAAAATTAGAATTCTTCACCATCTATTGACTACTATTAAAGGTAAGTCAATCGTTTTTGTTAAGACCAAGGAACGTTTACAGCGACTTGATGCAAGTCTGCGCCGTTTGGGCTTCAAGTGCGCCTCTATTCAGGGAGATCTTTCCATGAATGAGAGAAAGGCTGCACTTAAGAATTTCTCCGTTGGAGACAAGGATATTCTGATTGCAACTGACGTTGCTGCAAGAGGTCTTGATCTGCCTGATGTAACTCATGTGTATAACTTTGATATGCCGGCCAATGCCGCTATCTATGTCCACAGAGCAGGCAGAACTGCCAGAGCAGGAGAGAAGGGCGTAGTAACCACTCTGGTTATGGCTAATGAAATCTCCTTCCTGGAGAAGCTTGAACGCTACACAGGAAAGGACATCGAAAAGCGGGCTATTAAGAATGTCTGTGCTGAGTTCCCTACAGAAAAGACTATGGGACATCATCAGTCAGAGAAGAAACGTTCCCGTGCTTCAGTAGGCGGTAATGGAGGCTTTGACAAGAAAAAGAAAGAAGAAGACAAGAAGCCTCACAAGAAAAATAGACTGCGCGACAAGAAGAATAAGGGCAAACCTGACTTTGCAGCAAAGCGTGCAAAGAAGGCCGCCAGAGCACGCAGTGAATAAAATAACCTACCTTCAGATATAAGGATTTATTATGGCAGTTACCGTAATCAGAAATGCTCAGTTGCATTTGACCTCCGAAGAGTTTGTGGATGTTGATACCGTTGCAATTATGGATCATAGAATTGTTCCTATGAGTCCAGCTCTTCTTGAAGACGGTACAGCTGAAGAAATTGATGTTAAGGGCTGTCATGTCTGTCCTGGCTTTATTGACCTTCTGGTAAACGGATGCGCCGGTGTATCTTTTGCCCAGAACCCATCCATTGATACATTGGAATCAATGCGTCGCTGGCAGACCTCTCACGGAACTACAACCTTTGTTCCTACCATGATTTCCGGACCAAGAGAGAACCTTTCAAAAGCTATCGCTGCGGTTGCTGAGTTTAAAGAAAAGCATCCTACAGTATGTCCTGGTCTGCACATGGAAGGTCCTTTTATTTCAAGTTCTCATCCAGGATTTCAGCCTTCTGGCTACATACGTCCATATGCTCCTGCAGATTTTGATTTCTTTCTTGAGAACAGAGATGCTATTGCCTATGTGACAATTGCTCCAGAGGTTGTAAGACCTAAAGGCATTGTTGAACTGTTATCCAATCGTATAAAACTCTCTATAGGTCACAGTTCCGCAACCTACTATGAGGCTATGCAGGCGTTCAAGGCTGGTATTACTAACGTTACCCATCTGTTTAACGGAATGAAGGCTCCTGTCGGACGAGAGCCTGGTCTGGTTGGTGCAACTCTTCAGAGTGAAAAAGTTTTTGCTTCTGTTATTGCAGACGGAAAACATGTACATCCTGCACTTGTAAATCTTGCTCATAAGGTTTTGGGTGATAGATTCTACATTGTTTCTGATGCTCAGTCTGTAGCTGGAATGTCCAAAGCTCCAGCAAGCTTTGTCCTAGGTGGAACCGAAATCTTTGTTGATCACAAGCGTGGTCTTATTGATGCAAAAGGCTCTTTTGCCGGTACCACTATCTCTATGTTTGATGGTGTTAAGTTCCTGGTTCAAAGCTGTGGTTTCTCTCTGGATGATGCTCTCTATGCCGCAAGTACTGCTCCTGCCAGAGCTTTAGGTCTTAATGAATACGGTCGTATCGAAGGCGGTTTCATTGCCGATATGGTTGTATTTGATGATGAGTTTAAGATTCAGTATGTGGTGCAGAACGGATACGTAAAGAATAGTTTAGAGTTGATTTAAGATTATGGCTTCAAATATTTTAGACAGAATTGCAAATGAAACAGAACTGACAAAATCAGAACGTAAATTAGCATCAATTATTCTGAAGAATCCTGCTTCTGTCATTAACGAGAATATTGCTCAGCTGGCCAAAAGAGCAGGAGTTTCAGAACCTTCTGTATTCAGATTCTGTAAGCGTTTCGGCGCAGAAGGCTTTCCTGCATTCAAGCTTGTGTTAAGTTCTCTAGTTTCATCTCAGAATCTTAAAAAAATTGAGAGTGTTAAGCAGGGAGATACTGTAGGAGACATCGCCTCAAAGGTAATTGACGGTGCCAAGGTGAGTGTATCTGCAACCGAAAGAAACGTTGATGAGTCAATGCTTGCCCGTGTTATTGATGTGGTAAGTCAGTCTCATCGCATTGTGGTTTTATCTCAGGGCTTATCCTCATTTATAGCCGTTGATTTTGTCACCAGAATGCTAAATCTTGGTTTTGCATGTGAATCCTACACTGACAGAAATTCAATGCTGCTGGCTCTATCAACCCTGCGTCTTGGTGATGTGGTTATATCCTTCTCATCTACAGGCTGCAACAAGGATATCCTTGATATGGTTGAAATTATCAAGGCCAACAGTGCCTGTCTGATTGGTGTTTGTCCTGACGAATCCAAACTCTCTGAAAAGGTTGATCTCATCTTAAAGTCTTCCGACAGTATTGATATTGCCAATGATTCTGTTTTCAGCAACCGCTTATCATTGCTGCTTTTATCTCAGATGATTATTGGTGGAGTGATGCTTCGTCGCGGTATTGCAATCTCTGATCTCAAAGACAAGGTTGTTCATGCCAGAAAGAAGGCCTATGCCTACGAGATAGCCCCTGAGGATGATGTACCTCCTGCAAAGGAAGAGGTTGATGACGGTTCTATCAAACCTGGTGCACCTATTACAACCTTAGACTGGAGATACTGATAAAAAGTCTTTATTGGAGAATGTTTTTTTGAAGTAATCAGAACCATTCGCTGATAATTTTACAGGTCAATAGCAACTGTTAGAGCCATGAGCTGTGACTCTAACAGGCTAGATTACTCTCCTGCAGATACCGCATTTCTTTAATCTTCCTTTTTAAAATAATTCTTTGTATAACATATGGTTAATCATATGCTTTAGTTATTTTTCTCTAATTCATCGATATAAAATCAAAAGCTTTTATACGTTATTTTGCGTATGTGAATAGTGTGTTCTGCTGATTCATAAGCTACTCCGAAAATCTAATAATAGAACCCAGAGAAGGTTGAAACAACTTTCCAAGTTTAACCATCAGTATTAGTAAGAGGTGATTATTATGGGTAGTACAGGTTCAGTAAGTTCATGGGAAGAATCTCTATTAGTTGCAGCAATTCAGTATCCAGTACCTGTTGTAACAGGTCCTGCTGATATCAAGGTAAATGTTGAGAAAATCTGCAAGGCAGTCGCTAATACCAAAGCAGGTTATCCTGGTTTAGATCTGATTGTATTTCCAGAGTATTCAACTCAGGGCCTGAATACTTCAATCTGGTCCTACGATGAAATGCTATTAACCTTAGACAGTCCAGAAGTTGGCTGTTTCAAAGAAGCATGTAAGAAGAGCCAGGTCTGGGGGGTATTCAGTATTATGGAGAAAAATCCTGAAGGTGGCGCTCCATATAATACAGCTATCATTATCAATGATAAGGGGGAAATTGCTCTGCATTACCGTAAGTTACAGCCATGGGTTCCAGTAGAACCATGGGCTCCTGGTAATCTTGGTATGCCTGTATGTGATGGCCCTAAGGGTGCTAAATTAGCAGTTTGTATCTGTCACGACGGTATGTTCCCTGAGCTAGCTAGAGAGGCTGCATATAAAGGATGTAACGTATATATCAGAATTTCCGGTTACTCAACACAGGTTAACGATCAGTGGATTATCACTAACAGAACCAATGCATGGCAGAACCTGATGTATACAGTTGCCGTAAACCTGGCAGGTTACGATAACGTCTTCTATTACTTCGGTGAAGGTACAATCTGTAACTATGACGGTAACGTAATTCAGCAGGGTCAGAGAAATCCTTGGGAAATTGTTACCGCAGAACTCTTCCCTCGTATGGCTGATAAGGCTCGTGAGAACTGGGCTCTTGAGAACAATATCTTCAACCTTGGCTGCCGTGCTTATGTTGGCAAACCAGGTGGCGAGAAGGCAAACTACCTGACCTGGGTTAAGGACCTGGCTGAAGGCAAATACAAGCTGCCATGGGATGAGAAGATTAAGATCCGTGATGGCTGGAAGTACTATCCAAACGGTGGTCAGTACGGTCCTATGCCAGACAGCTTAAAAGTTAAATAGTCATTACATTCACTTTAGCAGAGAGCTTAAAATGCTCTCTGTTTTTTTTTAAGAATGACTATGAATTTGAGAGCAGAGAATTTAACGCCATATTAGCCGCAGTTGTTCTGTTCTCAACCATCATTTTCTGTTCTCAACCATCATTTTCGAGAATATGGCCTCAAGATGTTTGTTTACTGTTCTTGGGCTGATATCAAGAATTATCGCCATATCCTTATTTGATTTTCCCTGGCATACCCAGTATAGAATTTCAGCTTCTCGTTGTGTCAGAGAGAACTTTTGTTTTAGGATTTCAACCTTATTGACATTCTGATCCCGCTTAACAGCAAATATAAATCCTTCATCATTTATCTGGGACAGGGTAATAGTGATACGCTCAGCAGACTGTGAATTACTGTCAATGGTTATATATTTTCCGATTTCTGCCTTCTGGATCATCGGATTTAGCACAGACTGTATCTTTGATGAGAAGGTCATCTTGTCAAAGCCGCACTGTTCAAGCAGATGCATTGCATCCGGGGTATACCATTTAATGACGCATGATTTATCTACAAGAAAGGATGACAGCCCATTTGAATCTAGTAGAAATTTGGTGGAGAGCATCACTTTTGATTTATCAATATGCAGATTGATTCTCTTTACCAACTCGACGATCCTGATCGGCTTTTGAATATAATCCACGGCTCCGCACTCAAAGCTCTGGCTTACATTGCTGTCCGAGTCCAGGCCTGTCATAAAGATAACAGGAATCTCTGTAAGACGGGGATTATCTTTGATACGTTTACAGGTTTCAAAGCCATCCATTGACGGCATTACAGCATCAAGAAGAATCAGATCAGGGGTTATTCTGCTGAGAATAGATAATGCCTGAGTTCCGCTTAAAGCTACCAGAACAGAAAAACCTTCCGTATCTAAAGCTTCGTTAAGCATACAAACGGAATCTGGATCATCATCAACTATCAGAATTAGTTTCTGCATTAAATTGTTCATAATAGTGTTCTGTAATCCTCGTCTGCATATTATGTCTTTTGAGGATACATTCTCCTTTCCAAACTGTTAGCTCGTATCCTTCAATACGTGTTAAATATTCTTATATAAATGTCATGTAGTTTGTAGCTAAGGCGAAGCTGCTGAGCTTGTGAATAGTTCAGCTGTTATGTAAAGCATTTCTTATGTATTCAAAATCAAATCGTTCCGCTTTGTTCTTGTATTTCTTGAATGCCTCCTCGTTTATCAAACCAAGACTATACTGGGTATCAAGATTGTTGAGAACTCCTTTAATAAAACCTGTTTCGAGGTAGGCTTTAAGTTGTTCCTTAAGCTTTTGAGCATCAGCTTCCTGTTCTGTCTTATCTGCTGTTTTATCTTGCTCATTGCAATTGCATCCATTATCTGTGGGTCCTTTATCAGTTACTCTTCTGATAGACTCTGATAAAGAAGAGTCAGAAAGGTGATCCTGACAGATATAATCGATCGGCAGAAAGTGAACAATAGCATCCAGAAGCTGTTCTTTTCTAAAAGGTTTAACGATGTGAAAATCATAGACACGTCTGTCGTGACTGTCATTTACTCTAAGCTCAGAAGCATTTGCTGAGACCATTATAATCGGTGCACTGATCCCTCGTTTGCGAAGATTTTTAGCTAGATAGAGTCCGTTATGTCCTGGCATGGAATAATCAACAAAGAATAGATCAAAATTCTCTTTTCCAATAAGTTTCATTGCCGAATCAAATCCATTGGCCTCTCCAATTTCAAAGCCAAGTGGGGAGAGCAGTGTTCTGATGATGACACGATGATCCTCATTGTCATCCACTGTCAGAATCCTGATTTTCTTTTTGTCTTCTGTCTTATAGCCAATTACTCTGCTGTAATTCTTCATTTCCTCCTTATCAGGATTTTCCCTTGGAAGATAAATCTTCAGCCTGAATTCACTTCCTTCACCTACCGTGCTTTCTACTGTAAGCTCACCCCCCATAACTACGGAAAGCAGGTTGGTAATAGTAAGACCTATACCTGAACCGGAATTGCATTTTTTTGCGGAATCGGTCCTTGTAAAAGGCTCAAAGATTCTTTTCAGATCTTTTTTGGCAATACCAATTCCTGTATCTTTTACCACAAACAGGGCGACATCACTTCTGTAGCTAACCTCGAAGGTTACCTTTCCCTTAGGCGTATACTTCACAGCATTTGATAAGAGATTTGTCAGTATCTGTCTTAGTCGGTTTTCATCTGTTTTGACGAATGCTGGCAGATGGGAATGCTCGATATACTCAAAAATCAGATTCTTGTTTTGGGCTTTGGTTCTAAAATACATGATCAGATCTTTGAGCAGAGGTTCAACTCTTATCTTTCTCATGTTGAGGTCAAGTTTGCCGATTTCTATTTTTGAAATATCCAGAAGACCTTCAATCAAAGAACATAGATATTCCGCATTTCTTGAGATAATATTCAGTCCCTTTGCAGAAGAATCATTTGAGGTGTTCTTATTTGATGATAGTATCTGACAGTAACCTAATATACTGTTCAACGGAGTTCTCAGTTCATGACTGATTCCTGACAGATAACGGCTTTTAGCCATATTTGCCGCATCCGCATTCCTTTTGGATTCTACAAGCTGGTGCTGAACCTTTATTCTTTCCTCAATCTCATTTTCCAGAGCCTTGTGATTTTTTTCAGTCTGCTCCTGAGCCAGATTTCTGCTGTCTGATACCAGTACAAACAGCATTGTAAAAATACCGGTTACAATTTCAATCAGGATAAAGCACTTCAGAAAAACTGTGTTTCCAAAGAGTCTGCCTAGTGAACTTGATTCAAATGAACTGAAGCCAATATACAGTATCGAGAGGTTTATAAGGGAGAATACTGTCATAAAGCCTAACAGTCTGAAGATAAAGAAAACCAGAGGATATTGTTTCAGAAAAGGAAAGATAGCACATATCTGATTGGTTATAAGAGCTTCTTTACGGCATTTTCCATTACATCCTGATTCCAGAGTACAGCACAGAGAGCAGATCTGTTTTTTATAGTAAGGGCAGTAGCAGAGATCCTCATGATTAAAACTGTTGCCGCAGATATTGCAGATCCTGTCGTTTTTATTTTCATTATGCAGTGTCTGGTTATGTGTTTTCTCATTCGAAGTTTCTTTGTTCAGATAATATCTGCCACCGGTTGCATAAGCTATTACAGGAGTAAGAACATAGGCTACCACCAGTGCGATTACTGCAGAGTATGCTTCACAGTAGCTTCCGAATAATCCTGTGTAGGCGGCAGTTCCTATAAGTACCCCTATGAACATTGAAATAAAGCCCACAGGATTAATGTCATATAGTTTTGATCTCCTAAACTCGATTTCTTTAGGGCTTAGACCGATTCTTTTATTTATGGATAAATCTGCTGATAGGGAGGCACACCAGGAGATTGCAAGAATCGAGTAAAGATTCAGTACCGTAGTTGCGATCTCATAGACACCGCATATCAAAAGCAGCCATGAGATAAATACATTGAAGAATACCCAGACTATACGACCCGGGTGGGTATGAGTCATTCGGGCAAAGAAATTTGACCAGGCAATAGATCCGGCGTAACCGTTGGTTACATTGATTTTTATCTGAGAAACAGCAACAAAGAAAATTGTAAGAAACATTACAAGTGCATGGTTGTCATAGAGTTTGCTGAAGGCTGACATATACATATATGTCGGATCTGTGGCCACCATGTAGTCCGCACTTTTGGCGATAAGCATTACTGCCAGTAAGGCTCCTATAAGAATTTTAAGACCACCCAGTACAATCCATAATGGACCTGAGATCATTGTTCCGAAAATAATAGCCTTCCTTTTGGACTTTACATATTCGGGCATGAATCTGATGTAATCGACCTGTTCTCCTATCTGTGAGATAAGGGCTAAAACAATACATATTGAGTACCCTAAATAAAGAGCATTAAAACTGTCTTGCTCGAAAACGGAGCTAAAGCCCTGAGAACATTCGCCGGACATTCTGATAAGACCGTAAACTGCCAGTATCTGAAGTACAGCCCATACAGGTTCTGTATATTTCTGAAGCCTGCTGATAAAGCTGAAGCCATGCATTACCAGAGGAATGATAACCAGTGAACATAACAGATAGCCTAAGGAGAGATTCATTCCCAGAGTGATATTGAGCATCTTTGCCAGAATTGCAGATTCCAGTGCCATAAATATGAAGGTGAAGGTGGCATAGATCAGTGATGTTATTGAAGATCCTATATATCCGAAACCTGCACCTCTTGTCAGTAGATCAATATCAATATGATGAATCGAAGCGTATTTTGCAATTGGATGTGAAAGGACAAAAATTAGAGGAACAGTAATTAAAAGCGCTAAAATCAGGTGATTTAAGCCGTAGAAAATAGCAATGTTTGCACCAATTACCTCAAGAGCCAGAAAGCTTATTGAGCCAATGGAGGTCATAACCACTGAGGATACATCAAGTTTTCTCACGGATCTAGCTGTATA
The DNA here is from genome assembly GCF_902756765.1 of uncultured Succinivibrio sp. Classification (NCBI taxonomy): domain Bacteria; kingdom Pseudomonadati; phylum Pseudomonadota; class Gammaproteobacteria; order Aeromonadales; family Succinivibrionaceae; genus Succinivibrio; species uncultured Succinivibrio sp. The sequence goes on from NZ_CACVSS010000059.1 coordinate 16,154, forward strand.
GCGAAGACTGTAATCCTCAAGAGTCTGGTTTGCAACATATTTGTTATATGATCTTCGTGAATTCAGGACTAATTTACTAATTCTTATTTACCTCATCAATTTTTTGTATTCTAGCATCACAGTTTTTGATTCATTTTCTCTGCACTAAATCTGCATTAAATGCATAAAAATGGGAGCCTTGTGCCTCCGTATTGTGCACAATCCAAGTGAAATTGCGGATACGTAATTTAACGTATGTCAATAGTGCATTTGTCGCCTTTCTGTGACCTTGGTCATTATTTAATAATTACCACAGGTAGATTGACTACCGCTAAATGGAGAAGAGATATGAAGAAATCAAATACTGTTAAGAAAATGTGTCAGGCCATTGGTATGGCAGCATTACTGAGCATGAATATAACTTCTGCATACGCAGATGATGCAAACACTACTGGTCTGGCTGTTACAGCAGATACTGTCAAAGTTGGTATTCTGCACTCCATCACCGGTACCATGGCTTTAAGTGAGGCCGGTTCAGTTGAGGCTGAGAAGCTTGCGATTGAACAGATAAATGCAAGCGGTGGTGTGCTTGGCAGAAAGATTGAGTTCGTTCAGGAAGATGGCGCAAGTGACTGGCCTACTTATGCTGAAAAGGCACAGAAACTGATTGTAAACGACAAGGTTGCCGCAGTGTTCGGCTGCTGGACTTCAGCATCTCGTAAAGCTGTACTTCCTATCTTTGAACAGTACAACAACATGCTGTTCTATCCAACCTTCTACGAAGGACTGGAGCAGTCAGACAATATTATCTATACCGGACAGGAAGCAACTCAGCAGATTCTTGCTGGTCTTGACTGGGTAATGAAGAACAAGGGAGCTAAGACCTTCTATCTTATCGGTTCTGATTATATCTGGCCTCGTACTTCCTTCAAGATTGCCAGAAAGCATATTGAAAAGAACGGCGGTACTGTAGTTGGAGAGGAATACTATCCATTAGGACATACTCAGTTCAACTCTGTGATCAACAAGTTCAAGCTCAAGAAGCCTGATGCGATCTTCTCAATTGTAGTTGGCGGTTCTAACGTGTCCTTCTACAAACAGCTTAAGGCTGCAGGTATTGACTTAACTGCCGAGAAGCCATTACTGATGTCAACCTCTGTTACCGAGGATGAGGTTTTAGGTATCGGTGGTGAAAACTATGAAGGCGCTTACTCAATTACCAAGTACTTCCAGTCAATGGATAACGAGAGCAATAAGAAGTTTGTTGCTGAGTTCAAGAAGATGTGGGGTGACAAGAGTGTTATCGGTGATGTTACCGAATCCGCTTACCTTGGCCCATGGTTATGGAAGTTCGCTGTTGAAAAGGCAGGTTCATTCGACATTGATAAGCTGAAAAAGAGTCTACCTGGCGTTGAGTTCGCAGACGCACCTAACGGTCCAGTTAAAATTCACGATAACCACCATCTGTGGATGAAGACTGTGGTAGGTCAAGGCCAGAAGGATGGTATGTTCAAGGTTGTCTATCAGTCTGACATGATTGAGCCAAATCCTTTCCCAGCTGGATATCAATAATAAAACTCACTGAGGGCTTAGGCCCTCAGTATTAAAAGCCTATATACAGAGAGGTGTTTATTATGTTTTCGGATTACAGTTTCAGTGAATTAGCCTCGATTTTCGCTATGCAGGGCTTTGCCGGTCTGAGTCTATTTTCGGTTTTTCTACTGATGGCTTTGGGACTAGCTATTATTTTCGGTCAGATGGGCGTTATCAACATGGCTCATGGCGAATTTATGATTCTAGGCGCATATATTACCTATCTGACCTCCCATGTTTTTGAAACAATGTTTCCTGGTTTATATGGAATCTACTTTTTTATTGCACTGTTCTTTTCATTTATTGTAACTGCGGCCGCAGGTGCATTTTTTGAATGGCTGCTTATAAGACACCTCTATTCAAGACCTCTTGATACTCTGCTTGCAACCTGGGGCTTGAGCCTGATTTTACAGCAGCTTTACCGTTCAGTATTCGGTGCCCGTGAGGTAGGTGTAACACTTCCTGACTGGCTGATGGGGTCACTGACATTGGGTGATTCTATAGAAATTCCGATCAATGGCCTGTTTGTTCTTGGTTTGACCGTAATCGTAACTCTGGCTGTTTACTTTATCATGTACCGCTCCCGTCTTGGCTGCCAGCTGCGTGCTGTTGTTCTAAACCGAAAGATGGCAGGAGCTGTAGGTATTAACACTGCTTTTATTGACAGAATCACCTTCTCAATAGGATGTGGTATTGCAGGTGTTGCAGGCTGTGCCTTTACCATGATTGGTTCAACTGGTCCAACTGCAGGTCAGCTCTATATTGTAGATACCTTCCTGGTAGTTGTTTTCGGTGGTGCTGGAACCCTGATTGGTACAGTTGCTTCTGCTTTCGGTATTGCTCAGGCTCAGAGTGTTATGGAGTTCTTCATGAGCGGTTCCATGGCAAAGGTTTTAACCCTGCTGTTTGTTGTAGGAATCCTTATGATAAGACCTCAGGGACTGTTTAGTGTAAAGGTAAGAAGATAAAAGGAGAATTATTATGAGAAGTCATTTACTATCAGCTCAAAGTAGTAAGAGTACCCTCTTGAATCTTCTGGTACTGACTGTATTGCTACTTATTGTTATGCCTGCAAGTCTTGATGTGTTCAGACTGAATCTGGTAGGTAAGTATTTAAGCTATGCCTTTGTGGCAATTGGTTTGGTTATGTGCTGGGGCTACTGTGGCATCCTAAGTCTTGGTCAGGGTATATTCTTCGGTCTAGGCGGGTACTGCATGGCCATGTTCCTAAAACTTGAAGCATCAAGCCCTGAGGCTACAGCAATTCAGACCACTCCTGGTATTCCTGATTTTATGGACTGGAACCAGATTACTGAGTTGCCTTTATTCTGGGAGCCATTTAAGAGCTTTCCTCTGACCATGATCCTAATGATTGCAGTTCCAACCCTGTTTGCTTATCTGCTGGGGGTGGCTCTGTTCAAAAGAAGAGTTGGGGGTGTTTATTTCTCAATTATCACTCAGGCCATTGCTTCAATCCTAACCATTCTGATTATCGGTCAGCAGGGCTATACCGGTGGTGTGAACGGTATTACTGATTTGAGAACCTGTCTTGGATTTGACATCAGAACTGACCATGCTAAGGCTATTCTCTACAACCTATGTGCAATAACACTGATTGTAACAGTTTATATAACCTGTCTTCTGGCAAAAAGTAAGCTTGGTAGACTTCTGGTTGCAATTCGAGATGAGGAGGAGCGCGTTAGATTCTCTGGATATGATGTAGCTAACTTTAAGATTTTTATCTTCTGTTTTTCTGCTGCACTTTCTGCCATTGGCGGAGCTCTGTTCACACTGCAGGTTGGTTTTATGTCTCCTAGCTTTGTGGGTATTGTAGCTTCTATTGAGCTGGTTATCTTTTGTGCTGTAGGAGGAAGACTTTCAATCTTCGGTGCAATTTATGGAACTCTTCTGGTCAGCTCTGCTAAAACAGCTGTCTCCGAGAATTTCCCTGAATTATGGCTTTTTGCAATGGGCGCATTGTTTATCGGTGTAGTTCTGTTCTTCCCAAATGGACTGTCAGGAATCTATAACGATTACATTGTCCCTTTCTTTAAGCTTATTGATTCAAAGATTGAAAGCTCCATTGAAAGACTGAGAGCAGAGCATAACCGAGTTATCGAAGAACTTAGAAATTCATCAATGACGGACTCATTCATGTCCGTAAGCAGACAGTTTTTAAGTGAAGATTCATTAAGAAAGTTAGCTGTTTTAAATGCAGCAAAGGAGAAGTCTCATGAGTAAGAAAGATATCGTCCTTTCAGTAGAGGATCTGACCGTTTCATTTGATGGTTTCAAAGCTGTTGATGATCTTTCTTTCTATGTGGATGAAGGCGAAATCCGAGTAATCATCGGACCAAATGGAGCTGGCAAAACAACCGTGTTGGACCTAATCTGCGGAAAGACCAAGGCAACATCCGGTTCAATTAAATTCCATGATCTTGAACTTACAAAGCTCAAGGAGCATGAGATTGTTGAAGCCGGTGTAGGAAGAAAGTTTCAGAATCCTTCAATCTATGAAGCTCTTAGTGTTTTTGAGAATCTTGAGCTTTCCTATCCAAAGGGAAAAAGAGTCTTTGGAGCTTTGTTCTTCAAGCGTACTGATGAGGTTATAAACAAGGTAAAAGAGATTGCAAGGATGATTTACCTTGATGACAAGCTTGATGTAAAGGCAAGCCTTCTAAGCCATGGTCAGAAACAGTGGCTGGAGATTGGAATGCTGCTGATTCAGAATCCAAAGCTTCTGATGCTGGATGAACCTGTTGCCGGAATGTCGGTAGCAGAAAGAGAGAAAACAGCAGAACTGTTAAAAAACATTACCAAGAACAGAAGTGTAATTGTGATTGAGCATGACATGAAGTTCGTCGAGCATATTGCAGATAGGGTCACAGTTCTTCATCAGGGAAAATTTCTGGCAGAGGGTAGCATGCAGTCTATTCAGAAAAACCAGAAGGTTATTGATGTTTATCTTGGTCAGTAAAAAAGGAGCCTATTATGCTTGAGTTAAAAGATTATAAGGTTTCATATGGAGACAGCTGTGTAATCAGAAACCTTAACTTAAAGATAAAAAAAGGTGAAATCGTGGCACTGCTTGGTCGTAACGGAATGGGTAAGACCACTTTAATGAAGTCAATAATCGGAATGATTCCAGCACAGAAGGGAGAATGTATTCTGGACGGACAGGATCTTATTCATACCAAAAGCTACAAGAGAGTAGCCTCTGGAATTGGATTTGTACCTCAGGGCAGAATGATTTTCTCCAGCATGAGTGTGAAGGAGAATATTGAAACCGGTCTTACCGTGACAAAATCAAAGCATATCCCTGAAGATCTGTTTGAGACTTTTCCGATTTTAAAGGAGTTCGAACACAGAAAAGGCGGTAATCTTTCAGGCGGTCAGCAACAGCAGCTGGCAATTGCCAGAGCTCTTGCAAGCAATCCTAAACTGCTTGTTCTTGATGAACCAACAGAAGGTATTCAGCCATCTATTATCAAGGAGATGGCAAGGACCTTAAGAAAGATACGAGATCAGAGAGGATTGACAATTTTTGTTTCAGAGCAGGTTTTAAGTTTTGCTTTGGATGTTGCCGACAGAATTGTTGTAATGGAACATGGCTCTATTGTATATGATTCTCCTCGAGACTCTACAGATGAGAATGTTGTATCTTCATTTTTATCTGTATAAATAAGCATACCTAGGGTGTTAAGCATTTTTAACACCCCTAATGTTATTCATACTGACGATCTTCCCAATTAAAGTCGGAAGATCTTTCAGTAACCGTAAATCTCTCTTGCTAGGAGAGGTTCTACAACAGTTTGACTCAATGAAGTCAAACAGTTTTTTTTAAATCTGTGATCGAGTATTCCTTGATGCAACTGAGAACTTCAGTATTGCTTCAGCAAATACAAAGGATGTGCAGTTAAGCTTGAGAATTGATAAACAGGCAATTCCTCTTTTTAAGCTTAGCCATAATCCCAAAGTAATTCTTGCACATTGAAGAGAGCATGCTGATGTTGATGAAAGATAAAATCACGCTAAGTATCTCTGAATTTATTGACTGCAGTGAGTTTCCACTCTTCAGGCAT
>NZ_CACVSS010000060.1:0-11705 GCF_902756765.1 uncultured Succinivibrio sp.
AGATGAATCACTTCCCGACCTTAAGTGAATAACTGAAAACGCAAAAATACCTACAACAATACCAGACGCCATTGAAATAATGTACTGAATAGGGTGGTCACAAAGAGGAATAATAAAAATTCCTCCATGAGGAGCACATATAGAGCATTTAAAGTACATGGATAACCCACCAGACAATGCCGAACATGCGACACAGGCTGTTTTCATTATCTTTGGATTAGTCTGCAGATATGGAATAATACCTTCGGTAATAAATACCAGACCTTTTCCTAATGTAATAAATCTTAAAGAGTTGATCTTTGACGTAAAGACCTGAGGAACAAGAATACTTGCAAGAGCAGCAGCAATAGGAGGAACCATTCCTCCCGCCATAATTGAGGCCATTACTAAACCACCAGGCCCCTGTTCTGGTAAACTGTCGGCTAGGAATAGCACACCTATAGCATAAGCCATCTTATTAATTGGACCGCCCATATCATAAGACATCATGCCGGCAAGCAAGGCTCCAATCATAATCAGGGTAAATACAGACGATTCACTAAAGAAAGAATTAATATAAACATCAACAAACTGAGCAGGTATATTTGTAAAGAATACAGCAATTGCAGCTGTTCCCAATGCGCCCATTAGAGGATACAGCAGCAGTGCAACTGTCGCATCATGACCTTTTAGAAACCTTCCTGCAAACAGAGTCGTAAGCAACGCCACAGCGCCCCCCACAAAGCCGTTAATAACAGCTCCAATAACTCCGCTTCCACCTAAATCAGCCATTACACCACCGGTAAAGCCAGCGACCAGAGCTGTACGACCTCTGATTGAATAGGCAATAAACGCGCTCAATATAGGGAAAAGAAGAGTTCCAATACTGTAACCGACTCTATCAAAAAAGAAACCGACCTGAGTATCGTTAACAATATCTAGTCTGGCAAAAGCAGAAAGAATACCAGCGGTAGCGGCCAAAGGCATTAAGTAAGCCATACCTGACATCAGGTGACGGTATAGACGCATTGAAACAGAGGTCGAACCTAAAAAACCTGACTGATATTTTGGACACTTTGGATCAAGAGCTGATTTAATCAGATTCTTTGGGTGTCTGATTCCCTCAACCACTCCAACACGAATTAATGGTTTACCGAGGAATCTGTCCATATCGACGATTCTATCCGCAGCAACAATTACCGCTTTGGCTTTAGAAATCTCCTCAGGCAGAAGCTTATTTCTGTTACCTGCTGCGCCATCGGTCTCGACCTTTATAGAAATTCCCATTTCCTTAGCCTGTTTTTCCAGAGCTTCGGCTGCCATATAGGTATGGGATAATCCTGCAGGACACGCTGTTACAGCAACAATATCGTAATAGCCTTTATTTGAAGAGGATAGTTCTGCTTTATCAGATTCAGCTCCTTTAGAAGCCTCGTCTGCCAGCTGTTTCTGCTTTCTGGCATTCTCTTTTTCAATTTCAGCCTCATCTGCTTTATTGATGATCTTAAGGAACTCATCAACACTCTGCGCTGAATTTAATGAATTTCTGAATTCTTCAGAAATAAGTAGAGTTGATAATCTGGCAAGCACATCAAGATGAGCGTCTGATGCGTGGTGAGGAGAGGCAATCATAAAAAAAAGCTTAGCAGGCTTTCCATCCAGACTGTCAAATTCAACGCCTTGAGGAACAACCATAGCAGCCAGTCCGGGTTTAGTTACACCAGCACTTTTTGCATGAGGAATAGCAACGCCCTCACCTAAACCAGTAGAAACTTTTGCTTCTCTGTCAAATACAGCGGTTCTGAATCGCTCTGCATCATTAAGACAACCGCTTTGAGCCACTAAATCTACAAGATTATTGATAGCCTGCTCTTTTGTCGATACCTCAACATTTAATCGAACAGACTGAGGATTTAGTAAATCGCAAATTCGCATGGTTTTTCCTTTTACATACCGTGTATTTTAAGTTTAATCGAGAGTCTTATAACGGCAAGTTATTAATCTTCATTTAATCTTTAAAAAGCGGAAAAGAAGATACTACTTCATAATTAAACCTGTTTTACATGGAGTCCTGGACACAGAGGCTCATTACTTTCAGATTTACAGCCCTTAAAAGTCTGATCCATATCCAGAGAAGGCATCTCCATCTGTGGGTGACCAATTACACGTGCCGGAACACCAACTACAGTTGTGTGAGCAGGAACATCTGCAAGAACAACAGAGCCGGCACCGACAATTGCCCCCTCGCCGATTCTGATGTTTCCAAGAATTTTAGCTCCGGCTCCAATCATCACTCCTCTGCATACCTTAGGGTGTCTGTCACCGCACTCTTTTCCTGTTCCGCCAAGAGTTACATCATGAAGAAGAGATACTGTATCCTCAATCACTGCAGTTTCACCAATGACGATATTGGTTGCATGATCAAGCATTAATCCTTTTCCGATTCTTGCCGCAGGATGAATATCAACAGAGAAAACATCAGAAATTCTGCTCTGAATATAACTGGCAAGATCTTTTCTATCATGTTCCCACAACCAGTGAGAAATTCTCCAGGACTCTATAACATGAGGACCTTTGAGAAACATAAGAATTCTGACAATAGAACTTGATGCAGGGTCACGGGTTAGAACAGCGTAAACATCAGCAATTGCATTTTCAAGAAGACAGCGGTTTTCAGAGTAAGCCTGCATGCATACCTGAAAAAGCTGCTGTCTGTCAACTTCACGAGTTGCAAGCTTTGAAGAGATAATCCTTGCTAGACACTGGTCAAAATTAGCACAGGTAAAAACTAGTTTGTTGAACAGATCTGCCAACACAGGCTCACTGTTCATAATTGACATAGACTGCTGTTTAAAATCAGCCCAGAATCTATCAATTACCTGATTTTCGTAATTACTGTTTATCTGTGTATCCAATTGTTTTCTCTTTAAAAAAATCAGTTCTGTAACTTTGAATCGTCAAAGTTTACAGTATCATAGGTTTCTTTTTCATCAGGCTCCATATGAAGAATAATCTCTGCATCAGGAAAATCCTTTCTGATATTGTTCTCAGTTTTGTTTACAACATTATGAGCATCTTCAAGACTCATCTTTCCATCCATCACAATATGGCCCTGAATAAAAATAATTGGTCCTGCACTGTGAGTTTTTAGATCATGAATAGATAAAACACCCTCTGTTTTAACTATTGCCTGCATGATTTTGTTAATAGATAGAGGATCAAGAGACCTGTCCAATAAGGTCTGAACTGCCTCAACTCCTATCTGATAAGCCCCCTTCAGGATAAATAGACCGATACAGCAGGCAAAAAAGCCATCAGCCCATTCATAACCGTAATTGCTTAAGAATAAGGCAATAATAACACCAATATTCAAAGACACGTCAGATAAATAGTGTAATCTGTCTGCAGCAATTGCCTCTGATTGAGTCTTTCTAAACACATATGTCTGAAATACCACCAGAAGAATAGTAAAAATTATACAGATGATACTGACGTACAGAGCTAAATCAATATGTTCGATGTAAACCGGATTAACGCACCTTTCAATTCCGTGACTAATAAGCAGTACTGCAGAACCACCAATGAAAGCAGCCTGCGCCAGAGAAGCAAGGGACTGAGATTTATGGTGTCCGAAACGATGCTCATCATCAGGAGGCAATAACGAAAACCTGAGTGCCAGCAAATTGACCAGAGACGCAAGCAAATCAAAAATAGAATCCGTCAGAGAAGCAAAGATTACGGTGGATGAGGAAATCATCCAGACACCAAATTTGATCAAAATGAACAGTACCGCTGTTATAACAGAGGCTCCACCGGCAAGCAATACCAGTTTTCTGTACTGTTCAAGTTTTGTATTATGCATTTTTGTTTCCTATTTCCTACGAGGATAGTATATTACATGTCATATCTTTTCTAATATATAGATTTTTATGATAAAAATAATCTTTTTTATCCATAACAAATATTGAAATACTAGATGTAGTTCTGAAAAATTTGATCAGATTAAGACTAATTAACAAACAGACACTAAAAACGTAATTAATTGCACCGATATAAACTACACTTTAAGATGTATAGTCTTCTTTTGAAAAGCAAAAAAAGAACTGGGAGGCTGAACAGACACAGTTCTGTTTAGGTACGTTATGATAATAAACAAAATTCTAAGATTTTTTTTATATTGGCCGTTCAGAATAACGACAAGTTGTTCAACAATTCCATTTGAGCCATTAAAAAATCTTAAAATTAATAAAGAAAAAGAAATAGTCTATCTAACGGTTTCCTCATCTGTAGGTAACGTTATGAGCATCGAAAGAGCTGTTCAGAAATTAGACCTGCCTTCCCCATTTGAAGATCTGAACCTGCTCGGAGAAAAAATACCCAGAACATGTGCCCTGAGATCCCCTGGACTATTTTCTAAGGCCGGTTCAAAAGATCGTGAGATAGAACCTATCTTTAGAAAATGGTATGAGTATTATCAGAGAACAGGAAAAGATGTTCAGGTAATTCCTATCACAGTGCTGTGGTCAAGAAATCCGGGATACGAAACTCTTGGTATTCACGGAATGAATGCGGCGACACCATCATTTAAAAAGTTCTTTAATCTGATTTTTGCAGGTAGAGATAACTGTACTATTTTCTGTGGTACTTTCAATATAAGTGAATCTAAAGAAAGATTTGAAAAGTCAAAATTCTCAAAGAACCTGAACCGAACATTCAAGCTGATCTTCATTCAGAAAGCACGATCTGTAGTTGGTAAACCTCTGCCAAACAGAAAGCAGGTGATTGAAGAAATCCTTGAACGCCCTGCAGTATTAGAACAGATCTCCATAGAGAGTGAAAAAACGGGGAAATCTGAACCAGAACTCCAAAACAAGGCAAGAGAAATACTTGAGGTTATGGTTGCAGATACCAGATATCCTCTGCTCAGATTCTTTAATTCTATTGTTTCTACTATCTGGTCAAAGATTTATCAGGGACAGACTGTTATAGGTGTGGACAAGGTTAGACAGCTTGTGCAGACAGGACACGAGATCATTTATATCCCATGTCACAGATCTCACATGGACTACATTCTGCTAACCTTTGTTCTTTTCCATGAAGGTCTGCCTCTGCCTCAGATTGCATCTGGAGACAATCTTAACTTCTTCCCGGTTGGACAGATTATCAGAAGATGCGGTTCATACTTTATCCGCAGAAAAATGAAGGGAGATGATTTCTATATCACCATTTTCAGAGAATACCTAAGTCTGCTCTTTGAAAACGGCTATGCGACAGAGTTCTTCATTGAAGGAGGACGTTCAAGAACCGGAAGAACACTTCCTCCAAGAACAGGAATGGTTGCAATGACCGTCCAGTCTCAGCTTAGAGGTTCTGATAAACCAATTGCCTTCGTACCAACATATCTTGGCTATGAGCATGTTACCGAAGTCGGTTCATACATGAGAGAGCTGGTAGGCGAGGCCAAGAAAAAAGAAAGCGCAATGCAGCTTTTAGGAATTTTCAAGCGCTTCAGAAATTACGGAAGAGGTTATGTAACCTTTGGCGAGCCAGTCATTGTACATAAATTCCTCAATGAGAATGTTCCTAACTGGAAAAATGATATCGATCCTAAAGGAACTGCAAGACCTGCCTGGCTAAACGATATAGTAAACCAGCTTGCTCACAGAATCATTATTAATCTTAATGATTCTGCCACTATCAACGGCATCAATCTATGTGCACTGGCAATTATGAACGTACCTGATCATACAATGAGTATCAGTCAGCTGGAAAAGTGCATTAGCATGTATCTGAAGATACTAAATGTTGATCCAAGAAGGAGAGCAACAATTCCTACTGCTTCAACCATGACACTGATAAAGCAGGCAATGGAACTTAAGAAATTCAGGCTTTATGATGTTGGCGATGACATGAAGTTTGTAAGACCAAGCTATGGTCAGACACTTCAGCTAACATATTTCCAGAATAACATCGTACACCTGTTTGCTCTGCCAGCACTGCTTGCAAATATTATCCTCAGAAACGGTCATATTCTTCATGAGGATGTACGTTCACATGCGCGCTCATTGTTCTATTTCCTGAGACATGAGCTTTTTGCTCCTGTCGATGAAAAAGATCTTGATGATCTTATTGATAAACACATAGAGAATTTCCTGAATGAAGGATATATAACCCGTGATAAAGACATGCTCTTTGTGTCAGGTGACGGATATCAGGAATTCTATATTCTATCAAGATGCATTTACCACAATCTGGTTCGCTATCTGGTAGCGGTAACAGCCCTTAAGAATACAGAGGACGGAAAATCAGACGTCACAGAGTTTATTAAAAAATGTTTATCATACTCAAAGCGTCTGCCGGTTGAGGTTACAAACAACTCACCTGAATTCGCAGACCCTATTCTGTTCAAGATCATGTGTGCAACCTTTATCAGGCACTCATATTTCTATGTAAAGGAAGACGGCAAAATTTATGTGAACGAACCTAAGGTTCAGAAACTGAACAGAGCTGCAAGCCCTCTTTTAGGAGCTCACGATGTTAAGATTTTAAATGGACAAACATTATCCAGAAAAGTGGATGATGTTCTACACTTGCATGTATAAGGGAAAGAAAATGTTAAAAAAACTTTTATTGGGAATTGTATCTCTAATCTTTATTGCAGTTTCCTCATCTGCTTATGCTTCCGGTCATGGCAAAAAAGAGGAGCCGGCAGAACCAGAGAATGTTGCACCAGAGATTGGTTATTATCAGATCTCTCCTGATATCACAACCAACGTAGCCACTTTAAATCCTAGAGATAAGATTCATTATGTAAGAATCAAAATCAGCCTGATGCTTGAAGACAGCAGAGATTCATCCATTATTGCCGATGTTGAACCTCTTATTAAGGATGCCATTGTTACAATCCTGGGCTCAAAGGAATTCGGTCAGGTTGCTACCAATGAGGCAAGAGAGAAAATCAGAATTGAATGCAGAGAAAAGGTTTCCAGCATTCTTCAGGAGAAATTCGGTAAACCTCTGATTGTTGATCTGCTGTTCCTAAGCTATATGTATCAGTAGAAAAAGCATCAACAGATCTTCGAGGCTTACCTCGAAGAATCCTCTAATCTCCAGACACGGTCATATCTGGAATAAGTATTGAGCCGGTCTGGATTTTATATCTTTCATCAAAATCATCAGCCATAGCTTCCATATTCAGGAACATATCCTTTAGATTGCCTGCTATGGTAATACCATCCACAGCATGGACAAACTTTCCATCCTTAAAGTAATAACCCTCGGCACCTCTTGAATAGTTACCGCTGACAAGATCAATTCCCTGACCCATAAGTCCGGTGACAACTACACCCTCTCCTGCCTTAGAGAGAAGCTCATCGAAGGAGCAGGTACCATCCTTAAAGGAAATGTACCAGTTATGAATACCGCTGGCATGACCGTTACTCTTGAGTCCGAGCTTTCTGCTGGAGTAGGTTGCCAGAAGATACTGCTCAAGCATACCGTCCTTTACAATATCCGAAGCTGTTACTCTGACACCGTCACTGTCAAAATTACGGGATCCAAGACCTTTTAAAACAAAAGGATCCTCGTGGATGGTTATCCTGTCAGATAAAACCTGTTTTCCAAGATAATTGCATAAGAATGAACGGTTTCTGTATAAGGCACCGCCAGAAATTGCAGAGGAGAAATTTCCCCACAGAGACTGAACTGCAGATCTGGTGAAAATAACATTGTATTTTCCGGTAGCTATCTTTCTTGAATTTAGCTTAAGCAGTGTCTTTTCAAAGGCCTCATCAAGAATTCTCTGTGATGGATAGATATCCTCAATTGATCTGGCAATACTTGAACCTGAGGCTCGCTGCATCTTACCCTCAGATTCACCTAACATGGTAATGTCTGCGGATACTGAACTTGAGGAACGAGCCTTGGTAAAACCATTGGAATTAGAAATTACAGTAGTATAAAGATAGCTTGAGAAGCTTGAACCATCTGATTTCTTAAGACCTTCAACCTTCTGCTCCTCTGCCATCTTGTCAAGCTCAAGAGCCTTGGCAGCTGCAAAATCAGCATCAACATTATTCTCAAACACCAGATTAAGATCTTTAAAAGAATCACAGATAAGATCTTTATCACATAGACCTGAGCATGGATCCGGATCAGAGTACTTTGCAAGATTGATTGCAGACAGAACCGCCTCATGGATCGATTCTAAAGAGAGATCATTTGTCGATACCGCTCCTGAGCGCTTATCTTTGTAAACGGTAATGCTCATGCCATTGTCGCGGTTGAATTCAATATTTTCTATATCCTGATCACGGCAGGAAACGGATAAGCCTTTGACTGCACCGATATTAACCTCACACTCGTCAGCTCCGTTGTCCAGCGCAAACTTCACAACATCTGAGGATACATTTTCAAGGCGAGACTCTTCTGATGCTAAATCTTTCTTAAAAGAACTCATTTAATTAAATCCTAATAGCGTTTTCTTTTATAATGTGATGATATGTTATACCACAAATTAGGGCAACATCATGCAATTAGCATCAATAAAAAATAAGCTGAAAACCAACAGTCTTTTTATATCTATATTGATAGGACTAATTGGATTTCTTGCCTTCAGATATATTCCACAGACAAAACCTCTAAGACCAGCAGCTTCTTTTTTAGTAGATTCTCTGCCTGTTTTCCTTTTCTTTATTCTTTTTTTCTCCTTCTGCAAGCTTAAGATAAAAGAGATGAAACCTCGAAAATGGCATCTTTATCTTGGACTGGTCCAGATTATTTCTACAGGACTGTTTGTAGCTCTGATTTATTTCTACGGTTACGAAGTTTCTGAAAAAACAGTTCTGCTTTTAGAAGGAATCATCATCTGCACCATTGCGCCAACCGCTGCGTCGGCCGCAGTTATGACAGGAAAGCTTGGCGGCAACGAATCATCCCAGACATCCTATACAATTATCAGCAATATAATTGCCGCGGTCTTTATTCCCCTGTTCTTTCCACTGATATGTACTACCATCTCTGGAATCTTTTTTGATGATTTTATGTTAATTCTCAGAAAAGTGTTTCCTGTTCTGGTGCTCCCTCTGATTTTAGCTGTAATAATCAGAGTATTTTTCCCTGCGCTGCTCAAACTGATAAACAAAGCCAAAGAGATTGGTTTTTATCTATGGCTTTTTACCTTAGCCATACAGTCTGCAAGGATTTTCCAGAACGTTGCAAACTCAAAGACAGGCAACGCGTTCTTGTGTACTCTTTTTATTGTTGGTCTGGTGATAACAGTTGTACAGTTCGCTGTCGGCAAATATTTTGGACACATGGATCAGCAGAGAATCAGTGCGGGTCAGGGGTTAGGCCAGAAAAATACAGTATTTGCCATCTGGATTGCCATTATGTTTCTTTCTCCTGAGGCTGCTATTGTCCCAAGCAGCTATCTTCTGTGGCAGAATCTTGTTAACGCGGTGCAGATGAGACTAAGAGAAAAAGATACACTTGCAAGGAAACAAAAAGGACTGGAGCCATATCAGGAATAACATGCTAATGGTATTATTAAAAAAACTTAAACCATACACTCTGCTGATCGCAGTTTCGCTGGGTTTTCTGGTATTCTGCTTCTTCAGATTTACAAAACTTTCAATGCCGCTAAGACCTACGGCACACTTTATTGGTGAATCATTACCGGTAATACTTTTCTTTATTCTGTTTTTTGCCTTCAGCAAAATTACCCTGCATCAGATGAAACCTAGAGCCTGGCATTTTATACTTGTCATCTATCAGATTATTAGCACTGCGCTTCTCGCGCTGTACCTCAGAAGCTATAATGGGGAACAGAACATAGTCATACTTGAAGGCATTCTTATATGTCTTATTACTCCGACAGCAGCTTCGGCTTCAGTAATAACCGGTAAACTCGGCGGGAATGAATCCTCCCTGACAACATATATTATTTTCAGTAACCTCGCTGCAGCCGTCGCCATCCCCCTGATTTTTCCAATGTTCTGCGATATGGGGAATAACTCCTTCTTTCATGACTGCTTTTTGATCCTGAATCACATCTCCCCTATTCTGGTACTGCCTATGATACTGACGGTAATCATCAGAACCTTCAGTCCGAAACTTCATCAGTTTATTCTCAGAAATACAAAAGAAATAGGCTTTTACCTATGGGCCTTCATTATTGTGGTAGTCTCAGCAAAGACCTTCGCAAATATTGAAGCCTCAGATAAAACAGCCACAGAAATCACCCTCATGGCAGCTGTAGGCTTTTTTATGACCATTCTTCAGTTTGCTCTGGCAAAAGGAATAGGTCAGTTTGGAGGACAGAGAATCAGTGCAGGTCAGGCATTAGGACAGAAAAATATGGTATTTGGTCTGTGGGTAACACTTACCTATCTGAATCCGACCGTAGCCATTATTCCAGGAACCTATATTCTGTGGCAGAACGTAGTTAATGCCTGGCAGATGTGGTATAGAGAAAAGAATCTTAGAATATGGGAACAGAGAGGAGAAAACCCTTATCAGGAATAAGACTGAGGACTAACTCTACATAAGCTTAAGCTCAAAAAAATGCCGGTAAAATAATTCCGGCATTGTAATTTTTAAAGGGGGGATGGATAGTTGATTACTTGTTACGCTCTGCGTCAATCAGCTTAACAAACTCATCACCATTCTTATCTGTGTAGATTGAACGAACAGACAGAGTAGCCTTCATGAAGGCATCAGAATCAACATTGTCGTTAACCTGAATACCAGTCTTCTTCATGTCTTCAATCATGGTAACTTCCTGCTTAGCGTTAACCTCACGCTGATACTTAGCTGCATCACGTGCACAGTCGACAAGAAGCTTCTGCTGATCAGCGCTAAGCTTATCAAACTTCTTCTTGTTCATCATTACGGTAACAGCGGTATATGCGTGGTTGGTCATAGACAGATACTTCTGAATCTCATAGAACTTTCCTGCATATAGAGTAGAGATTGGGTGGTCCTGAGCCTCAATTGCACCGGTTTCCATTGCAGTATAAAGTTCACCGTATGCCATTGGAACAGGATTTGCCTTTAGAGCTTCAAAGGTTGCAACCAGCATATTACTCTGAGGAACTCTGATCTTAAGTCCGGCACAATCCTCTGGTTTAACAATTGGCTTACGGCTGTTGGTCATATTACGGAAACCATTCTCAAAATATGCAAGACCTTTCAGACCTAATGGTTCTAGAGTCTTATACAGCTTATCACCGATTTCGCCGTCCAGTACTCGATATGCGTGAGCCTTATCCTTGAAGATAAATGGAATATCAAGTACTGCCATTACTGGAGACAGACCTGAAGCGATACCGCCACCAACCATGGCAATATCAATTGTTCCTGAACGAGCACCAGAAACAATAGCCTGAGAGTTACCTAAGGTACTGTCGAAGAAGGTCTTGATTTCAATCTCGCCCTTTGACTTTTCCTTTACCTGTTCAGCAAAGTAAACTGCACCCTGACCTTGAGTATTATCCTTTGAAACATCGGTTGCAAAACGTAATACTGTCTTTGCTTCAGCCTGCATTGCAACACTTGCTCCAAGGATGGTTGCCAGAATAACTGCTAAGGTTTTCTTCATTTGTGTCTCCTTAAAAAGAAAATTACAGTAACTCAACTTTTGCAGTTCAATATTAACTGATAAAGACTTTATAGATGCGGTCTAGCACCACATTTGCTGTTTAAAAATCAATTTCTTTATTTATTTT
>NZ_CACVSS010000061.1:0-11558 GCF_902756765.1 uncultured Succinivibrio sp.
CCATTAGCTCAGTTGGCAGAGCACCTGACTTTTAATCAGGGTGTCCCGCGTTCGAGTCGCGGATGGATCACCATTTTTTTTGCTCTTTTTAAAAAAAATTATGCGCAGACTAGTAAAATAGCGGGTTTACGTCATTCGGAATTGGTTCCGGATGGCGATTTTTATTTTAAGTGACTATTGTGAAACGAGAATCTGTGCTGACTAAACATTTGGCAATAGTTGGCAAAATAATTACTGCTTTGTCCACAGAGAATGTGTCAAAACACCAAAATGTGTCAAAAATCGAGAATGAAAGACAAAGATTACAAAAATAATTTTTTTCTAAAAGAGGTTCTTTTAAAAGTGACACTTTTTTTGTAAAAAAACGGTCATTTCAGTTTGATTCTTTACCGGTGTCTTCTGTTAAAGAACACAATCAAAGTAGAAAGCAGTTAAAATCCTTAATTTCTTAAGGTGTTTTTACAGGCCAAAACATTAGACGAAGATTTGCAACACAGATAGGCCGTTACTTTCTTTTAAAAGCGCTGTTAATTGCGTCACTACAGCTATTTAAGTAATCATCGCCAGGATGTACGTAATAGCGCATAAACACATTTAGGCTATGACCCATAAATGCGGCAGCGTTGTTGTAGCTGATAGCCGGGTTGTTGGCCATCAGTGTGGCGACGCTGTGCCGTATTTCGTGAATCCGGATATCGCTACCGATTACCTTACGTATCTTAACAAAATTCCGCGTAAAATTACTTTTGCTTATAGGTCGTCCGGTTCTGGTAGCAAAAAGGAAGTTATATTCCTGATTTTCATAAAATACGGGTCTGTTTGTTAAAGATAAAATATAACGTATCAACGTAACACAGCGTTCATCTTTTATCATTAGCGTGCGCCGAGATTTTTCAGACTTCGTTAATCCGATTATCCAGCTGTTTCCGTTATTTGAAGCATTCTTTATTGTATGCACAGAGCGATTTATGGATATGGTCAGTTCTTCATCGTTTATAATAACAATATCCTTACGGCACAGCCCTAACAACTCAGAAAGGCGCAGACCGGTTCGTGTGAGAATCAGCAGTGCAGCAGTATAGATTTTACAGGTTTTTCCGTTGCAGGTAAAATTCCGAGAGGCATCAACTATTTTTTCTAAATGTTCAGCGCTAAAAGCCCGGCGCGGGATTGAGATATATTTAGTAGCTGTTTTGGGTGGTAGTTTTGCACCTTCTGTTGGTAACCGATCGTAATCAATGAACCCGTTATCCCGGATACTGCTGAAAACAGAGCATAATATTGCTTTGGTACGTTTGATTGTAGAATATAACACTTACGCATTCTTTTATGCTATGAGCGAACCTATCGGCCTTGCATACTACCAGGGTATCGTCTTTTTCTAATATATTCAGGATTAGGCTTTCAAACACTGGATGGTATGCGGCTGTGCATGCAGAATCCTCTACGTAAATATTGTTGCAACCGTTTTTTTTTAATAAATTGGTTTGGGCTTCTAAAGAATTATCTTGGTTGTCACCAACAGTAAAACGAATGTAGCCGTAAAGCATATAAAATCACCCCTTTAATAAAAATGGCCATCTCCTGAATAGAATGGAGATGGCGTTAAATACTTTTTTATCTAACTATGTGTACTAAACAGGCAATATTTAATTATAAAATGTCGATTAGCTCAGGGAAAAAACGTAACGCGCGTCGGAGCTAAAATCGAAGGGCTTGCTGCAACTGGCAGATACCAAAGCAAGGGATTTTCACACACAGAAAAAAGCCACCTGACTTTTAATCGGAGGGTCAAAGGTTCAAATCCTTTAATACCCACCATTTTATTGCGGAGTAAACCAGTGGCAGGTTACTGGCCTCATAAGCCAGGTGTCGCAGGTTCGAGTCCTGCCTCCGCGACCACATCCGGATGTAGCTCAATTTGGTAGAGCACTCGCCTTGGGAGCGAGTGGTTGCGTGTTCAAATCGCGTCATCCGGACCATATACGGGTTCATAGCTCAGCTGGTAGAGCTTCCGACTCTTAATCGGATGGTCGCAGGTTCAAGTCCTGCTGAACTCACCATAATGATAATATCGGTATGGCGGAATTGGCATACGCGGAAGTCTCAAAAACTTTTGGGTTACACCCTTGCCGGTTCAAGTCCGGCTGCCGATACCACGGACCTTTAGCTCAGTAGGTAGAGCGCCTGTCTGAAGAACAGGAGGCTCTGGTTCAATTCCGGAAGGGTCCACCATATATGTCGGTGTGGCGAAATTGGCACACGCGACGGACTTAAAATCCGTTGGGATATCCCTTGTCGGTTCAAATCCGACCATCGACACCAAATTTTATACTATTGGTATAATGACAAAATCCTTTTTGTGTGATAGAATATAAAAATCTTTTAGAAATATGAAATTCAGGAGGAAAAAGCTAAAAATGTTATTATCTTTATTGCACTTACCCAAACATAGCAAATTATTCCCAGCTGCACCGTTTAGCTTGCATAAGCCGGTGAAGTTTATTTGCGTTTGCTTAAAATGGATAGGCAATAAAGATTTTGCTTGGAATATTCCTCTAAAAATATATTAACACCAGATATAAGAGTAGGATTTCCAACATAATCTGATATGGTTCTAAGATAACTGCTTACCCATGTACGGCAAACATAGGAAGCAGTTTTTATTTTTATCCGAAAGAACGTATTTAGAAAGGTTGGATGACTAAAATGACATACAAAAGCCTGTTGTCAATATGGAAGCAACAGGCCGAAATATTGAATCCCTGATGCGGGCACGAGGTCTTAGCGTCAGGGATCTGCAAGAGATTCTGGAATTTCAGACAACATATGCCGTCTACAAATGGATTTATGGGAAAAGCCTGCCTACAGTAGATAATCTTTTCAGGCTTGCCGTCATATTCGATGTACCTGTCGACAGTATAATTATCGTGGAAGAAGCTTATGAAATTACTAGATTCTTACCATGGGACCTATCTGCATAGATAACCAATATAAGAGAATGGGATACGGAAAGCTTCTTCTCGACTATTCTCTTGAAAAAGCCAAGGAACTAGGTTTTGGAGCGGTATGTTTCGAAGGTAATATTGATTTCTATGGTAAAAGCGGGTTTAAATTTGCCTCGAAATACGGGATACGCTATCATGGTCTACCTGAAGGTGAAGACGCGTCCTTCTTTCTTTGCAAAGAACTGATTCTAGGCTATTTAAATGGTGTTACTGGAGAATATTCTACGCCGGAAGGATATTTTGCCGTTGAAAAAGATGCAATCGGCTTTAAAGAATATGAAAAGACATTTCCGTTTAAAGAAAAGCTGAAGCTTCCAGGACAATTATTCTAAACGCATTGCTGGACAGGGTAAAAATGCCCTGTCCTTTTATTTTTAATAGGCACAGATATCTTTATACCAGTTATATATTATCTACATCTAAGCCTATAATAATCTAAACCATATATTAATCTATTAAATATAATTATTTATAATATATTATAAAATAACTAACGTAGATTGCTGAAATTTCAATACCATCACAAAAAATAAAAAGGAGCCGTGAAAAAACTTAACGTTTTTTCACAGCCCCTTATACTTTAAATAACATACTTTACGCGCGCAGTGCTTTAATGAACTGTTTTTTGTTTGCAAAAGAAAACTAAAATTATTGATATTTCTTTATTGCCTTGGAAATAAGGTGTGCAGTATGCTCAAGTTCTTCGTCAGTGTGAGTAGCCATAAGTGCAACTCTGAGGCGTGCAGTACCCTTAGGCACTGTAGGATAACGAATAGCAGGAATCAAAACACCTTCGTTTTCTAACTCCTTTGCTACAGACATTGCCTTAGCTTCGTCACCTATGATTATGGGAATAATAGGAGTTGGAGAATTGGCATTTATGCCTTGTCTTCTTAAGCAAGCACAGAAGTAGTCAACATTATGTTGTAATTGTTTAACAAGAGCATTATCTTCTTCGATTAACTTCAGAGCTTCTAATGCTGCGCCCAAGGCTGCAGGACATTGAGCAGTAGAGAAAATAAAGCTACGAGCTTTGTTGATTAGATAATTGATTATAGCATTGCTAGCACACGCAAAACCACCTTCAGAACCTAGTGATTTGCTTAATGTACCCATAATAATGTCTGGTTCGGCAGTATAATTGAAATACTCTACAATGCCCTGTCCGTTAGCTCCAATTACGCCTGTTGCATGTGCTTCGTCCAACATAGATAGCAAGTGATATTTTTGACTTAATTTAACTATTTCTGGCAAATTAGCAATATCTCCATCCATAGAAAAAACTGCATCACTAACGATAAGACCTTTGCGATACTGAGTGGATACTATTTTTGTTTCTAAATCTTGCATATCATTATGCTTATACACGATTATTTTAGCCCCGCTCAAGCGACTGCCATCGATAATACTAGCATGGTTAAATTCATCACTAAAAATAACACTTTCTTTATCAGTTAAAGCGCTGATAATGCCAACATTAGCCATATAGCCCGTGTTAAACAGAAGTGTTGCTTCCTTTCTCTTAAATTTAGCCAATGCTTTCTCTAGTTCTTCTGCTAAAGCAGTATTACCAGTAGTCAAACGACTGCCTCCGCTACCTGCACCCCATAATAGAACGGCTCGTGCTGCTGCCTCTTTAACGCGTGGATTAGCTGCTAAATCAAGATAACTGTTGGAAGACATGAGTAGTTGTTTTTTCTCATTTACAATAGCATATTTGCTTTGTTCACTGTTCATAGTACGCATGGAACGGAACAGTGCATTCTTTTTAAGTTCATCTAATTTATTATTGATGGAAATTTCAGGGGCTTCGATGGTTATTTTTTCTGTTGGGAGGCTATCTACTAATACTGGAACTTTTTCAAGAAAATGAATTGCTTCTTCAGGCTTAGCTTGGCGACTATCAAAGATGAATATTCTTCCTCCATGGGGGTCGCCAACATTTTTAAGCGGCATAATTCTAGTATAACCATGCATTTTTGAAGCAAGGTAGCCTGTTACATAATCTGGATCATCAGAAATACATAGCTCTGCAACCATACCAGGAGTATTTACAACTTTTGTTGCTAATACAAGTGCTTCGCGGAAATGATTCTTATTGCTTGAAAGAGAATCTGAATCTGTTGCATCCATATATGTTACGCGTATGCCACGTTCTTGATTGGGATCAATTCTTTGGTTTGTGGCAATATCATACAAAACAGCACCACGCATAGGTTTAACGTTGCGTAACAAAGTAATAAGTTTATCAGGATTGGTAATACCAAGTTCATTTAGCATACTTGCCATTACTGAAAAGCTATCTTCGATATTTTGGCTTGGTTTTGTTGTAACTGGGAGGGCTGGTAGTCTGAGAACAGCTTCTTCACTAATTTCTTCTATTTTTAGGTTGATAAAGTCTGCAGTGCCTAAACTATGCTGTAAAGCTCTTTCGGTCAAGGTGCCAACTGCACTAGCTAATTGTTTTTTTTCGAGAATGCGTTCGGCTCCAGAAACATGGTGTTCTTTTTGTGAAGCACGCATTTTTATGCTGTATAAAGTCATGGTTTCTCCAATCTGTTATATTTAAAGATTCATTCTCTTAAAAAGAATTTGTGCTGGCTTATAAGCCACTAAAATTGTTATTGCAGTGTAAAGCATTCCTGGTACGGCGGCTATAACGAGTATCTGCCAATCTACTTGAGTTATTTGTGCTAAAGTTAGACGGGCCATAATTGTTCCTATGGGTCCGGCGACAATCAATGTTAAGAAATTTTTACCTCCGACAGCTATTATTAGTCCTACAACAAGTCTGAAGGTCATTGCTATGATTATATTAAATATATTGGTCAAACCAAGGATAAGCCCAAGAACACTTGCTAAAACACCAGCTGTTATATAAGTTTTAAACCCAAATAGGGCGCAAATTAGAACTGCGATAGGAGCTGATAATTGAAATTCGCCACCTGGAAAAACAGAGGGAATTTTAATTATTCCTGACAAGAGAATGATTGTAGCTAAAATACCAGTATGCGCTATGGTTTTGGAAAACCTGTTTTTCATTTTTAACCTAAAACTTCATCCATAGCAATTTTTGCAAGGCGTACAGCTTTTTCTAAATCCTTTTCTTCAATGTTAAGAGGTGGATTAAAATAAATAACATTACCAAGTGGGCGTAGCAACAGTCCGTGGGGCAGTGCTTTCTTATAGATTTCGTAGCCTATGCGTAGTTTGCCGTCAAAACCAGTTTTTGTTTGTTTATCTGTAACAAGTTCTAATGCATTGATTAAATTTATATGGCGGATTTCACCGATGTTTTTATGATTGCCAAAAGCTTCGTTGAGCAGATTGTTGAAATATTCAGCTTTGGGTTGACATTTTTCTAAAATTTTATCTTCTTCAAGGATTTTCAGTACAGCTAAAGCAGTGGAACAGCCTAATGGATTGCCAGCATAGGTATGGCTATGCATAAATTGTTTGCCTTCGTTGTAATCTGCATAGAATGCATCATAGATTTTATCAGTAGTACAAACAATGGACATAGGCATATAACCACCGGTAAGTGCTTTACTAATGCACATGATATCAGGTGTAATATCAGCATGGTCACAAGCAAACATTTTGCCTGTACGGCCAAACCCTGTTGCGATTTCATCCGCAATCAAAAGAACACCATATTCGTTGCAGAGCTGACGTAATTTCTTTAAGTAAAGAGGGGGATATATGCGCATACCAGCACAGCCTTGAACAATTGGTTCAACGATAATTGCTACGGTTTCCTTGGCATAATTTGCAAAGGCTTCTTCTGCGTATTTAAAACATTCACATTCGCAACATTCTCTGTTTTTATTAAACGGACAACGATAGCAGTCAGGTGCTTCAACGTGGATGTTGTTCATCATCATTGGCTTATAAATCTGTGCAAACAAGTCCATGCTACCAACAGAAAGGGCGCCAATAGTTTCTCCATGATAGCCTTCTGATAAGCACATGAAACGAGTTTTTTCAGAATGTCCTGTTTGATGTTGATATTGGAATGCTAATTTTAAAGCTATTTCTACTGCAGCAGAGCCATTATCTGCAAAATTTAACTTGTTAAGTCCTTTGGGAAGAATATTTACAAGTTTATCAGCTAAATCGATTGCTGTTTCGTGAGAGAAGTTAACGAAAATTACGTGTTCTAATTTGTCCAGTTGGGCTTTTACAGCAGCATTGATTTTGGGGTTACAGTGTCCTAAAAGATTGCACCACCAGCTGGAAATAATGTCTAAATAGCTATTGCCGTTAACATCGTATAAGTAAGCACCTTCACCATGATCAATAACGATGGAAGGAAGTGTTTCGTAATCTTTCATTTGACAGCAGGGGTGCCAAATGTGAGCAAAATCTCTTTGTGCTAATTCATTCATTCTATCCATTTTAATTCTCCTCTTAAAACATTATTTATATAAGCTTGTTAGCAGGTCGACGTCGATTTCAAGATTATCTGCATTGGGTGGAACGCAGGCTAAGATGGGCACTCCACCAATTGCTTCTATCATTTTTTTGTTATCAACTTGCATAAAGTCATTGTCATCATAATTGTTTAATATTATGCCTCGTACTGGAATGTCATGTTCTTTTAGATAAAAAATAGTTAAGATACATGCGTTTATTGATCCCAGTGCGGCAGTAGAAATTACAAGAGTACCTAAATTAAGTTCTTTTATGATGTCTTCTAGCAATATATGTTGTTCGTCCCAACGGATTGGACAAATAATACCACCACTACCTTCCATAGTTACGTATTCATATTTTTCTAGACTTTTGGCATAATCCTCGGAAATTTTAGCTAGTTCCACAGGATTGCCTTCGCGAAGAGCTGCTAAGTGGGGCGATACAGCTTCTTCGTAGATGTAGGAAACTAGTTCTTGAGGTTTTACATCTAAACCAGCCATTCGTCTTACAAAGTCTGCATCTCCTGGTAGCAGGCCTTCTGGAGTAATTTCCGCACCGCTGAGTGCTGCCTTATAATAGCCTGCATTTAGTCCAGCTTCACGCAATTTCTTTACGAGTAAACCAGTTACGTAGGTCTTACCTACATCTGTTCCTGTTGCAGTAATAAATATTCCTTTTCCCATAATTTTACGTTTACCGCCTTTCGTTAATTGGTTAACTTAGACTCATTATAAAGCTAACCAAATTCATTGTCAACCTAGTAAACAAGTAGGGTTAACGATAAAATCTGCATA
The DNA here is from genome assembly GCF_902756765.1 of uncultured Succinivibrio sp. Classification (NCBI taxonomy): domain Bacteria; kingdom Pseudomonadati; phylum Pseudomonadota; class Gammaproteobacteria; order Aeromonadales; family Succinivibrionaceae; genus Succinivibrio; species uncultured Succinivibrio sp. The sequence continues at coordinate 8,219 of NZ_CACVSS010000061.1, forward strand.
AAAAAGAAGGGGCCGTGAAAAAACGTTAAGTTTTTTCACGGCTCCAAAGGCTGTCAATTATTTCTTGGCTTTTTTAGCTTTGGTCTTTTTGGGTTTAGGGATTTCAATCTTGGCAGCTTCAGCTTTAACAGCAGAGCTTACTTTTAAAATCCTCCGTTAAATTATATTTTTATAGAGCAGTTCAAGCTCTTCAACGTCTATGCAATGTGGAAATGCATTATTTTTCACGGATTCCAGGCATATGTCAAAATCAAGCCATTTTACGCTGTCAATCTCTTCAGGTTGCAGGGTAAAATGGTTTTCTTCTTTATCACATGGGAGAAGAGATTAAATCGATTAGTGACGATGAACTTATCGAGCTCATCATAGGCAAGACAGAATCAGTGAAGCGGTTTCTTGAAAGGACTCCTGACCTTTACAGAGCGCTTGCAAATCTTTACGGTATTCCGGACAGAGCATCAGGGCTTACTGCTAGATGCAGGGAAAGACTGGCTGCAGCTGTAGAACTTGGCAGACGGATGGCTAAAGGAAAGCTTCCCGACCTGCAGCACTTCAGCGATCCTGCTACTACTGCGTTATATCTTGCAACCGAGCTTCAGTATCTTGAAAAAGAAATGTTCCTGGTCCTGTCGCTTAACTGCAAGAACATGGTAGTAGGCAAGGACGTAGTCTCGGTAGGCTCTGCCGTTAATACCGTAGTAAGCCAGCGTGAGATTCTGATGAGCGTCATGCGTCATAACGGAACCTCGTTTATCATAGCCCATAACCATCCGTCAGGCGACCCGAAGCCCAGCATGGAAGACGTAAGGGTTACGGATAATTTGAGAAAGGTATGAGTTTTTAAAGAACTATCTTAAAGAGCTTGACGATATAGATCATCCTTATGACTTTATCAGGATAGGCGAAAATATCGAAGACTTTGAAGTAACGACTGAGCTTGGTATCCTCGAACTTAGACGTGAGGTAGGAATCAACGTGGATATGGAAAACGAATGGCTAGAATAATTTATATGGAAAAATTATATAAAAATACCATAATAATTATAGAAGAATTATGTATAAAGAGGTGAATCATGGAAAAGAAAACGACAGTTATCATTACTGAGGGAAAAATCATTAAAAGAAAATTATGCCGTGAATGCAGGAAAAAGTTCTTCGGAGAAATCCCGAAATATTGTCCTGACTGCGGAAAACTTATCGAAAAAAATAAAGAAGTTGCGTAGAATTTTGGCACGACTTGACATATGACAAGTGGTATAATAAATATCTTGACATATGTCAAGTTATTTATTATACTTATTATCGCGAGGTGATAGTAATGGACGCCAAAATTATTAAAGACTTACAGGATTTGACCTATTTATCCTGGACTAAAATAAGAAATTCCTCAGGAACCGCAGGTTCGTTTTTAAAAGCCTACGATGACTTCGGAACGAAGAAAAAATATTATAAACTATCTAATTACAATATCGAAGAAGGTATCGTGGGACATGAAAGTATAAATGAAATTATTGTTGACCGCTTACTAACTTTACTTGGTATCCCGCATTTAGCTTACAATCTCATACACGCCAACATTGTATTAGACGATAAAGCCATTGATACCTATGTATGTATGTCCGAAGATTTCAAAGAACCAGGAGAAAGCAAAATCGCTTTAGATGCATACTTCCAAGCAGAAAGAAATAACGGTGAGAATCTACTGGAGTTCTGTATAAGACAGGGCTGGGAAGAATATATATATCAGATGCTGGTTATAGATTATTTGATTTTAAACAGGGACAGACACGGAGCCAATATTGAAGTGCTCAGGAATAGACGTAAAAAGACCATGCGCTTGGCTCCTCTTTTTGACCACGGATTATCTCTGGCTTTCAGTTGCATGGATGAAGAAGCACTGCAAAAATTTGATGTTCTGTCAGATTTGCGTGTACAGTGCTGTGTCGGCAGCAATTCTGTCCTTAGCAACCTGAAAATTATACCCAAAGACAAACGTCCTAGGCTTAGCTCTTTAAAAGAAACTGATGAGGTTTTGTTAATGGAAGGGCTGGAAGATATATTGCCAAAGCCATGGCGTGATAAAATATGGGCTATGATATGGAAAAGGTGGCAGGTTTATGAAGGTATTTGCAATCAGGGATGAGGAAGAATACAGCAATAAAGATTTAGCTTACTTGATTTACTATGAAGCAGATAAACGCTTCTATATTGAGTTGCCAGATGATGCAGACCCCTGGGAGACACCGCTCCTTTTAGCATCTTTTGCAAAAAAAGGTTATAAAACGATAAATTCATACTGGAGCAGGCTGTGGGTTCAACAAAGGATTGTACCGACAGACAGACAAAATCTTGGTCAGGTATTAAAAGATAATGCTCTTACAGAATATAATGAATTTGATTTGCTGATGTTAGGTCATGGTAGATGTGCACAAGACAGTTATTATCTTGTTCCCATAGACGAAGCCGTTGTGCTAAAGAAATTTGGTGAACGATATGCAAAAAAGGTAGAGGATGTTATACCGCTAAACAATAACAGTCTTTTGGTTTTCTTCAGAAACGGAGAGGTAAAGCGTTGCGATATCAATAACCTTAAGAAAGATGATAGATTTTTTAAGCCTGTTTTAGCTTCAAAAGCATTGTTTGATAGAGTGTCTGTTCAAACGGGAGGATATAGTATATACTGGGGAGAAAATGCAGTAATACCAGACTCGGTACTTTATGATATCGGAATAAATATTCCGTTATGTATGGATGACTTTATCAGCTTTTTAGCCAATAGGGTTATCAGTACAGCTGAAGCAGCGAAACTGCTTAACTGTACCAGGCAAAATATAAGTGATCTTGTCGCAAGAGATAAACTTCATCCTGTAAAAACTGAAGATAAAATCAAATTTTTCCTCAAAAGCGAAATTATGCAGAGAATGTGGAAGTAAAATCACACGCTTTCCAAACACTGATAGGTAGCTAATACCTAAATCGTGTCTGGAAAGCGTGTTTTGTTTTCGAAGGTATAATATGAAATTTGAATGTCAAGGAGGAATAATTATGACAGCTAAAAATTTTATATGCCCTAACGGCGAACAGGTTACAATAGAACAATGTCTTGCAGGATGTGTCTACGGGCATGCCTGCATTGCAAGACCTACACTTTACAGCCTTGCTGCCGGCTGCAGGGACAGAAAGCTTGACAGGTTCTCGGTTACGGAGCTTATCCGTGGAGCCCGTGAAAGCTATCTCATGAAAATCAATGACTATGCTATTGATCCGATGAGTTTAGTATTTTCTACCTTCGGTACGGCAGTACATAAGGCTCAGGAGCTTGCAGCGCTTAAGGCACAGG
>NZ_CACVSS010000062.1:0-12142 GCF_902756765.1 uncultured Succinivibrio sp.
CGGTATCTTTCGATTTCCTCTTTTGCCTCTAATAACTTACCTTCAACAGCAGGCTTGCTGCCATCCTTTTTATGCAGGTATTTAAGCTCTAACAGGAAATAGTGTCCGTTAGGATAGGTATTCTTTACAAAGATATCAGCAAAGCCTTTGCCGGTGTAAAACTCAGTGTAGGAGCTAAGCATTTTCTTTCTACTGTTATTGATAATACTGTCACATATCAGCTGCAGTGCCATCTCTGTGAATTTTCCCAAAGACTGAGGATTAAGCTTGGTCTCTATCTGTTCTGTTATTATCTGTAAAAGAGGAGTTATATCAGCAGACTCTTCATACATGGAGGATAAATCTTTGTAGGCATCTGCTCTGTAGCCTATAGATAGACGGCAGTAGTCTAAAAACAGCTTCTCATAGACTTTATTTGGAATAACAAAGCTTGTAACTCCTTCTTCTCTGGATGCATCGGTGTCTATTGTCAGATAGCCCAGGTGGTAAAGCATAGATACCATCTGAGCTTTATCAAAATAATTGGTACTGTTAAGATTCATCTTGTCTGGGAGCTCTGTAACAATAGGCGCTTTGTTAAACATTGCCCTGACTATTTCCTCTCTGACATCATCCTCACAGAGATTCAGCATTCCCCTTAACTTGCCGGCATCGTCATTCAGAGATATTTCATTTGGATAAGGAAGTTCTCTTTCCAAAATCAGGCTTCTAAGATAGGCAAGACAGAGGTTTGAATTAAAAATTTTCTCTTTTGCTTTCTTCTCAAAAGCATAACCGTCAAAGTTCTCTTCCATAATCTGCATTATCTGTTCTTTGGTTATATCAGGTAGCACAGATAAATCTACAGTCTCATCAATAACTTCTGATAACTCATCATGAGTAAAACCTATCATCTCATTGAATAAAGAGATTGAACTGATATTCGTTGCAATATTAAAGCCCGAGGTTACAGAATCTAAAGAAACAGATGACACACCTGTGATGAAAAATCTGTCAGAAACAGATGACACACCTGTGATGAAAAATCTGTCTATAGAGCCAGATCTTGAGCCTCGGTAATACTTTTTTAATAAAGCATAGAATCTCTTGATGAGTCCCTCATGATCTTCAGCAGTTGAAGTTATATCTTTAAAGGCTTCCTTATCTCTGGTCAGAATCTCATTGGCAAAATGATCATACTCATCAATGATGACATACAGATATTCACCGTCTTTTGCCTTCTTTGTGAAATTTTCCAGAAAAAACTGCATTAAATCAGAGGCTGTTTTATAACGTGAATAATCCAGTTCTTCATCTGTCAAACCTTTATCGGGGTAGAACTTCGTAAAGTCTTTAATTGAACCGCCTACAGAAGAAAGAAATGTATAGTTAACATCTTCTGAATCAGAGGAAACATCAGAAAAATCAAAGTGGATTACGTAATAGGAGCTTGCAAGAGGAGTTCTGTGATCATAAATCCAGGTACCTTTGAAATTGTTTTCAAATTTGTCTTTTTCATGAATATCGTAGTAGCTGTGCAGCATATCTGCTGTAAGACTCTTACCAAAACGTCTGGGACGCAGAAATACAGGAACCTTGGTACCTGCATTATTCTCAAGGTAATCAATAAATCTGGTTTTATCAATGTAAATACCGTTACATTCTCTAATCTCTGATAGAGAACGCATTCCAACAATAACCTTTTTTAAAGCCATTACGAATCCTTATTCAAGAAAAATCATCAAAGGACATCTTCAAACTCTATGATCTACATAGGTTATTATACATTAAGAGGCCTTACAAACATGCTCTGCTGAATGGTTTTAAACAAAAATCATGGTTGCAGATCATTAATCAAATAACAAAATTATAAAAACAGAGTTAATTGTGACAAAGAAAGAAAAATATGAATAGCAAATACAGAGAAATACAGATGCCATGTGTGGTCAACATCTGTACAAGTAAAAAAGACTTGAGGATAATCAGTTTACAGACTTTAACTCAGAAGTGTCTGTTTTTTCGTTTTTCTGAACCAGACAGTTTCCGTTGGAATCACAGTTGGAAATGATACTGTTGACACCGAACAGATCGAACTGCAGGAAGGACTGATTCTGCATATAGCCAGTTTCAGAATATTTCTCATTATTCATTTCTGAATAGGCATGGAAATCATTGTTTAAGGAAAGACCGCTTTTTTCAAAAATGGTTGCAGCATATGATGAACTGGAAATAACTGCTGCAGCTAAACAAACCACCAACCCTTTCATGATAATCACCCACACATACGCTCAAAATTCTTCATGTATTTGAAGATTAGGTCAAAAACACGTAGTATCAAGAAGTTAATCCTAATAATGTGATTATCGTGCATATTTTTGCTAATTTTTTTTACAATAAGTCAAATGGTTATGGATTATTTTGGGTTGAGATCAAATTTTTGAGGTGAAGATTAGTCAAAAACATTTTTTTTAAGACTTTTTCTCAAAACTATGTTTTCAAAATTTAATTAAGATTTGATTAACGACAAAAATTTAGAGATTAGTTACAGGACTTTAATACAGATCACATTATTTTTGTTATCTACATGATATTTATAATAAAAATCCCTGGAGGATTTACTCTTCCAGGGACTGCATTTAGAATACCTGAATTCTATTAGAAGGTGTAACGTGCACCAACTGAGAATACGGTCTCACGAGCTGACTCAAGAACTTTCTCATCTTCAGCAGAAGCGCTTGAACCTGCGTTGAAACCAGCCTCGGTCCATACGTTGAAGTTAGAGTTGATAGCGTAATTTACGAATACAGGAATACGGCGAACGATTGCCTTGTTGGTCTTCTCGCCTGTAATCATGTTTTTCTTGTGGTAGAAGCTGTTCTCATAACCGGCAATTACTGATACACCGTTGTCGAAAGCATAACCAGCAGCTAACTCAAAACCATCGTTAACAATCTTCTGGGTATCAGCAGCATTTCTTAAAGCAGCGTGCTCATATAAAGCAGCTACGTAGAAGCCTGAATCAACGTTGCCCCAGGCAATAGATGCGTTAGCGTGCTTGAAGTTGTTGAAAGCGTTACCATTATTACCAGTTACATCATTGTCTGACTGGCCCTTAACATAGCTGTAACCAGCCTTGAATGATAGAGGTCCGAATACAACGTCATCAATGGTATAACCTAAAGCACCGTTTAAGCCACTGTCAATAGCAAACTTATCGTTACCATTGTTGAAGTACTCTGAATCAACTAGCTTAGCATTGTCCTGAGCAGTCTGAACACCGGCCTGAGCAAAGAAACCGTAGTTATTGAAAGTGTACTGTAACTGACCACCACGACGCTCACCGTTGTGCTTACCCTGAACATTACCAGCAGCATCCTCATAGATATCGGTAGCAGCTTCTACTGAGTAGGTTGAATCCAGGAAACGACCAGCCTTAACTAGACCGAACTCACCGAAATCAGCACCAACGTACTGATCACGAGCTTCAAAGTTCTCATGTGATGAACCATCGGTAGCATCCCACTGAGCATAACCGATACCAGAAACCCAGTCTGCTAACTGAGTCTTACCACCGATACCGAAACGAGCTGAATTCTGGATTGATGAATCCTTTTCAGCTGCCTTTCTGTGGTTTCCGTTGTAGAAAACTGACTGAACACGACCATCAATAGTTAATGAAGAACCGTCTTTCTCGTAAACAGTAGCTGCGTTTGCGGAAACTGCAACAGCGATAACTGATAATGCTAATAATGATTTTTTCATAATTAATTCCATAAAAACAAAAATAAGGCGTTAGCTAATACTAACTAACAACAAAATATTTTAGCGCAATAAAAGAGTTTTGCAATAAATATTTAAGCTAGATCACACACATAATATTAAAAATTGTAAAGTGATCAACTAATGGAGTGCTAAGAAAAGAGTTTTAATGGAAAAATTGAATGAGTTCAAAAATCCCCACAGATTTCTCTGCAGGGATCATAATAGATAATCTAATCAGATTAACTGATTATTAGAAGGTATAACGAGCACCTAATGAGAAGAAGTTCTTATCCTGTGAACGAGTGTAGTTAGCAATCTTGTCTGCATGGTCAGAACCAGCATTGAAGCCAAACTCAGTCCAAATATTGAAGTTTGAATTTAGCTTATAGTTAACAAACAGTGGAACACGACGGATCTGGTACTTGGTCTGGCCATTAGCGTTATTAAGCTCCCAGTAAGATACTTCGTAACCTAACAATGCAGATACACCGTTGTCAAATGCATAGCCAACTGATAACTCAAAGCCATCATTCTTGGTAGTATTATCGGTTGATGCAACAGCAGTCTTGCCTAAGCCATTGAACTTAGCATAATCGTAAATAGCTGCCATGTATAAGCCTGAGTTTAAATTACCCCAAGCTAAACCGAAGTTTGCATGCTTGAAGTTATCAAATGAAGCACCGGTAGCTGCGGTAACATCATTGCCATCCTGGCCCTTAACATAGCTATAGCCAACACGGAAATCTAAAGGTCCAAATACGATATCACCAGTCTTATAGCCTAATGCAGCATTAAAGCCTGAATCAACCTGCTTTGCATTGCCGCCAACCTTGCCTGAATCCTGAGCAGTCTGAACACCAGCCTGAGCATGGAAGCCATAGTTCTCATAGATGTAGGTTAACTGACCACCACGACGGTCACCATTGTAAGAACCCTGAAGAGTACCAGCAGCATCTTCATAGTGATCGGTTAAATTCTCAACATAGTAGCCAGAATCTCTATAACGGCCAGCCTGTAATTTACCAAACTCACCAAAATCAGCACCAACGAACTGATCACGAGCAGTGAACTGTGCGTTGTTTGAACCATCAGAGGTATCCCACTGAGCATAGCCATAGCCTGCTACCCAATCAGTAATCTGGGTCTTACCACCGATACCGAAACGTGCTGAATTCTTGATATTAGAATCATTCTGAGCAACAACTTTATTTGCCTTGTGATTTACACTGTAATAAACAGACTGAACACGGCCATCAACATATAGCTTAGTGCCATCCTTTTCATAAATAGTGGCGGCATTTGCAGAAGCTGCTACTGCAACAACTGCTAAAGCTAATAATGATTTTTTCATAATATATATCCCCAAATATTATCTGATAAAAAAACTGCAACCGTATAAAACGATTACACGCAAATTATCGCTCATATTTAAAATAAATATTTCGAGTTCATCACAAAAATAAAATATTACAGATTTCTAACCCTTTGTTTTTTTAAAAAAATTGATATTACTAGCAATTTTTTTAAGCTAATTATCTGATTTTCTAAGCAGATAATAAGAAATTAGAACATATACAATCATTTCTGTGAGTATATACAATAAATTTAAATTATTTTTGAATTTATATAATTAAGATATGATTATAAATATTCATTTTTTTAGGGAGATTGCATAAAAAAAATCCCCACAGATTTCTCTGCAGGGATCATCTAGTTTAATAATTCTAATCTATTGAATTAGAAGGTGTAACGAGCACCTACGCTAAATACAGTATGATCTACCTTCTTGCTATAGCTTGTTGCTGGGAAGTCATCTTCATGATCAGATCCTGCATTAAAGCCAAACTCAGTCCAAACATTGAAGTTTTCATTTGCTTTATAGTTTACAAATACAGGAATTCTCTTTTTCTTAGCTTTATTGCCATTTGTTGCTGTATCGGTTGAAAATTCATAACCTACTAATGCAGATACACCATTGTCAAATGCATAGCCAACAGCAAGCTCGACACCTTTTCTCTTCCAAGATTCATCTGTCTGGAAATCCATCTTTGCATACTCATATAAGGCAGCAGTGTAGAAGCCAGAGTCTAGATTACCCCATGCAACACCAAAGTTTGCATGTTTAAATTTATCAAAAACTTTACCTTGTGCAGTTGTAACATTACGTGCTGTTACATATCCTACATCACCATCTTTCTGTCCCTTTAAGTAGCTATAGCCGGTACGGAATGATAAAGGACCAAATACAACATTCTCAAAAGTATAGCCTAAAGCACCATTAAAGCCAGAATCAACAGCATATTTATTGTCATTGTTGATTCTTGCGTTATCCTGAGCAGTCTGAACACCTAACTGACCATGGAAACCATAGTTATCATAGGTATACATCATCTGACCACCACGACGCTCACCATTAAAGATACCCTGAACAGTACCAGCAGCATCTTCATAATGATCAGTTACGTTTTCTGCATAGTATGATGAATCAACGAAACGACCAGCCTGTAAAACACCAAACTCGCCAAAATCAGCGCCAACGAACTGGTCACGAGCCTCGAAATTGCCATGACCAGCACCATCAGCAACATCCCACTGAGCATAACCGATACCAGCTACCCAATCAGTAATCTGGGACTTACCACCAACACCAAAACGACCAGAGTTCTGGATTGATGCATCATGCTCAGCAGCCTTTCCGTGGTTTCCGTTGTAGAAAACAGCCTGAACACGGCCATCTAGAGTTAATGAGGTACCGTCCTTATCATAAACGGTAGCTGCATTTGCTGATGCTGCTACAGCAACAACAGCTAAAGCTAATAATGACTTTTTCATAATATAAATCCTTATAAATTCTTTAAAATATATGTAACCGTTTAACCGGTTACATTACTTAGTTTACTTAAAGAAATTCTAAAAACAACTTTAAAAATCATGAAATTAAAAATATTTGTCGTTTTATCTGTTTTTTTTATTACTCTGTGATGAACTCAACATTTTTCTTAGGTAAAACAGCAAAATTTGAGGATTATTTCTAATGAAATAACAGATTCTTTATGAGCTTACCCCCATTAACTAATGAGATTTCAATCAATATTTTGTGAAGATAAGTTTATGTATAACGGCTAATTATCAGCTTAGATAGAGATTCTAAAATTATACAAAGTTGTTTAATAAAGTAAACAAACAAAAAATGTTAACTTCATCATAATTAGTAGTAATTTACGGACAGATCTGAAGAAAAATGTAGGTATTTACAAGGAAAAAACTTCTTTTAAGGAAGATGGATAGTTAAGTTATACGTACAAATGTGCATTTCTGATGAAGTATGTATTCACAGCAATTTTTGTTATACATGAAAATAACTCTACCAATTACATTGTATTTACACAAATTTTAGTTTTAATTCCTTTTATTGAAAGACCTCTAACCATTTATAATGGTAACTGGTTATGGAGATAGCTCATGAAAAGAATTGCTCAGTCAGAACATATCGAAAATTTAGTTCAAGATGATTCGATATATATCGACAAGACAGAATATATTTATAAGCTGACTGATCAATACGAAAGAGTATTCTTCTGTCGTCCCCGCCGTTTTGGAAAATCTCTTACCTTAAATATCATAGGAACTCTTTTTGAAATAGGAGTTGAGCCTTATTTTAAGGACACCTGGATTTATGACAAATGAAAGCATGATAAATATCCTGTACTACTTCTTAATTTTCTAAAATATCAAACTGGTAGCGTAGAACAATTTAAAGAATTTTTTTTCAAATAAAATAACGGAAGTTGCAGATAATTTTAATCTCAAGGGAAAAGTAAAAAGTAAAGAGCCAGATCTTGCCATCTCTCAACTATATTGCCTAGACAAACTGTTTAATAAAACTGCAATTCTGCCCTTTTTGTGAACAAGAACCGCAAATAGTGACCCTATTCATCTTGCCTTAATATAAAATTGTTCAGTTCAGATTTATTAAGGATAACAATAGGAAAATGGCTAATAAATACGGTACTACCTGGTGGGGAGAGAGATGGCTCAATGCACTCACAGGTATAGATGAGGAGAACAGAATTCCAAGAGGACTCTCCTACGCAAACTCAGACAAGGTATATGCACTTAATCCTGATATAAACCGAGGCGTCATAAAAGCCCGAGTTAAAGGAAATTATGATCCGTTCTATTCTGTTAAAATCGAGTTACCACAGTTTACATCTCAGGAGAGAAAAGCCCTTTTAGACGCCATAGCAAAATCTCCAGTAATTCTGGCAAAGCTCTCTGCCCGAGAACTTGCTCCTGAAATTGAAGAAGAAGCATCAAAACTAGGAATCAATATCTTTCCGCGTAAATGGGATGACTTAAAGTTCAAATGCTCCTGTCCTGACTATGCTGTCCCTTGCAAACACATAGCAGCAGTAATCTACAAATTCAGTCAGGAGATCGATGCTAATCCTTTTATCCTCTTTGAACTCAAAGGACTTGATATAGTAGCAGAGCTTAAGCGACTCAATATCAATCTTGAGCAGGTAGAACAGACGGAAATGCCAAGCTGGAAGGAAATTCTTGAACAGCCTGGTTTGGACAAGATGACCTCAATTGAGGATCTGATTAAAGCCTCATATATAGAAATTCCTGATTTACTTGATTCAGTACTTGGACTTTTCAAACCTTCACCTGCTGGTTTTGTGGAAGGTGATCTCAGAGCCATTGTAAAAAAGTGTCTTATAAAGGCAGCAAAGCTTGCGGATAAACAGCTTAAAGATAAGACCGACCGTGATCTCCCAGAGTACAACGACAGCAATCCATTACTAACCATTGACTCCTGGGGCCGTAACCATTTAGACAAAACGTTATTCTGGACTATTCATCCTGTAGAGAACAACGGTGAACCACTTAAAAAGACACCTTTTGATCCAGCCTCAGAGAATTATGAGAATGCACCTTATTATGAAATGTTCTCGGGAACCATTGAACCTCGCAAAATTGAAGAGGCACCTTATGAAATAGAAGCTATGTATCATGCCTGGTTCATTGCAACAAAACTTGTGACAAAAGGTGCTGTTATCCCCCAGATCTACGAGCCGATTGAGGATTTCTTCTGTGTAAGGTGGATCCCAAGTATCATGTCCGATGAGGTTCGAAAAGTTGTCGATGAGGTTGGCAAAGCATTTCTAATATTCCCTGATTCAACCATCAGAATAGACCGCAGACCGGAGCATTTAAGTGCCAGCGTCTTAGGAGAGATTATCTTAAGCTTCTTTATAGAAAGCTATATCATTAAAGCCTTCACCACTCTTTATCCTGACAGCTATGACAATCAGTCAATTGAAATAAGCTCGGTATTCCTGCGTAAATTTGTTGATATTGAAGAGGATATTGCAGGAGAACGAGTAAAACTTGGTCTTGAGTCCTGGATCGCACCAATCTATCTTCAGAATCTTAAGGTACTGCCGGTGATTATTCTTGAAGACAGGTCCGCATTATCAAAACATACGCTGGATGCCATCATTGAAGAAGCTAGAGATGTAAAAGAAGAAGCTTCTGATGAAGAAGCTACCGATGAAGAGAATGCAGATAACAAGTACGTCGATATTGCAGCAGATGAAACAGATACCTCTCTGACAGCTCCTGTTGTTGATGATGAGATTGAGCTTCTTCCTCTTAGAGAAAGAACACTAAAGAAACTTTTTGCAAATAAGGACGGAGTATCCATCACCATGGGATTCAACCGTCTGGATAAAGCAGGAATTCCAGAGGAAGCCTTTATTCCTTTAACACAGATTCTGGAGAACAACGAGTACAAAAAAATAAGATTTGAGTGTCTCAGAACTGTTGCAAGATTAAGCTCAGTCTGCCCAGTTCTCACCGAACTTCTAGAAGATCAGAAAGGAGAAGGAATCATATCCTTAGACAGTCTTGCCGAGATCATTCTCTCCACAATTCCTGCCATGAGACTGTTGGGAGTAAAACTGATTGTTCCTAAGTCACTTAAGAAGGTTCTAACTCCTAAGTCAGCCATGACCATCGGTACAGATGGCAAATGGGATGAGAGTATGGGATATATGGGACTTGCTGATTTACTCAATTTCCATTGGGATCTGGCACTTGGCAATCACCCCATCTCAGAAGGTGAGTTTAATGAACTCAGAAAGCATGAAGGAAAAGTGGTACGCTTTAGAAATTCCTTTGTGTATGTTGATCCTTCCGTTACCTCACGAATTGCCAAAAAGCTTCTGACTGCCAACGCAACTCCAACCAAACAGAGACTGATGGCAGCAGCCCTCACAGGCCACTTTGGACAGAACAATGTTCAGATTACAAAAGAGCTGCAGTCCTGCCTTAAGAATATACTTTCTGAGAAGAGTATTGAGGTTCCGCCAACTCTTCAGGCAAATCTTAGACCATATCAGCAGAGAGGCTACAGCTGGCTTACCCGTAACCTGAGAACCATGATGGGATCAATAATTGCAGATGACATGGGACTTGGTAAAACTCTTCAGGTTATAGCTGCAATTGAGAAACTTCGCTATGACGGAGAACTTGAGGACAAGCAGGTGCTGATAGTGGTACCAACCTCACTTTTGGTTAACTGGAGCCGTGAGCTAACAAAGTTTGCCCCACAGATTACCTATAACATCTACTACGCAGAGAAGAATCTTAAGAACCATACCCATGTGGTAATCACCACCTACGGTGTTCTTAAAACCGAGCTTAACAACCTAAAAAAACTCAAACTGAGGCTAATGGTTATTGATGAGGCTCAGGCCATTAAGAACAACAAGTCTCAGGTTTTCAGGGCTGTTCGAGCCATAAAGGCAGACTCAATGATTGCCATGTCCGGTACTCCGGTTGAAAACAGACTTATGGAATACTGGTCAATTATGGATTTTACAAATCCAGGACTTTTAGGCACAACCGACAACTTCAAAAAGGAGTTTGCAGCTCCTATTGAAAAGGAACGCAACATTGAAGCAGTCAACAGCTTCAAGAGAGTCACTGCTCCATTTATCATGCGAAGACTTAAAACAGACAGGAGTGTTATTGACGATCTTCCAGAGAAGATATCAACAGACAAGTTCTGTACTCTGACACCACAGCAGGTAGCTTTGTATCAGGAGAAAGTCGATATCAGTATGAAGATTATGAAAAATGCGGATCCGAAGATTCGTGCCGCTGTTGTCTTAAATCTGATTCAGAGTCTAAAGCAGATCTGCAATGCACCTGCCCAGTTCTCAAAGGAGGATAAGTTCCAGGATGCAAAATACGCTGGAAAGATGGAAGTGCTATTTGATCTTTTAGATGAAATGAGAGAGAACAAAAAGAAAACTCTTATCTTCACTCAATTCAAATCCATGGGTGATCTGCTTCAGAAATGGATCAGAGATAAGACCGGATTTGAACCACAGTTCCTGCACGGAGGAGTTCCATCACAGCAGAGAGCCAGAATGGTTGACAGATTCCAGAACAAAAAAGATGAACAGTGTATGATCCTATCCTTAAAAGCTGCCGGTACCGGTCTGAATCTGACCGCAGCATCATCTGTAATTCATTATGATCTGTGGTGGAATCCTGCAGTAGAATCACAGGCTACCGATAGAGCCTACAGAATCGGACAGAAGAACAATGTTCAGGTGTACCGATTCATCTGTGCCAATACCTTTGAGGAGAAAATCAACGATATCATCAACTCCAAAAAGGAACTTGCCGATCTGACGGTAAATACTGGAGAGAAATGGATTGGAGACTTGTCCAACCGACAGATTGAGGAGATTTTTTCAATCTCAGAGAATTAATAAATTATAGCAACGAGCTCTTCGTTACAGATATCATGCATCGGCATTCGTTACAAAGATGAATGTCGATTTTATTGCTATTATCAAAAGATGATGTATTAGTCGAGAGGTGCTAGTTCCAAGGAAATGCATCATATTATGCTATAATTTTCTTAAGGTTAAAGGCTGCGAAGGAAAGCAAATTATGTCAGATGGCACAGTAAAATTACTCAATAATCCTTATGGAAAAGTTTCATTTGATTTATTAAGAAAAAACAATCAGGCTTTTGCAGATAAAAGTCTGATTATCAAATCTCTAGATGATAATAGTCTTAGCTGGTACCCTGTACTTCTGCGTCCTCGTCATTTTGGTAAATCCTCCTTTGTTTCAATGCTTAAATGCTACTATGACATTTCCTACAAAGACAGATATGAAGAGCTCTTTTCCGGTACAAAGATTTATGAAGAGAATTTACCTAACCACAACAGCTATCATGTAGTCAATTTTGATTTTTCTGCAGTTTCAACTGATGTTGACCACCTCCTCTTGCTAAAGCAAGAGGATTCCTACTGCTGACATTACTGTTCAGCTTCGGTGGGTTCACAGTGCTGACGCCTTTTGGAGTTCACTT
>NZ_CACVSS010000063.1:0-11909 GCF_902756765.1 uncultured Succinivibrio sp.
TAGGGCCTGTAAACTTCTCTTCGATGTCCAATCGCAACAGCGAGGATAATACACTCGTTATCTCTGATGTCACACACCAGTCTATAATCTCCGATACGATATCTCCAGAGAGTTGCAAGATTGCCTTTTAGCGCTTTGCCGTGTATTCTTGGATTTTCACAGCCAACAAGATTCTTTTCAATCCAAGCCTTAATAAATTCTGCAACACTACGATCTAGTTTCTTTAATTCTTTAATAGATTGCCTGGAATAAACTACGGTATATTTCATAACTAATCTTTAAAAATCTCTGCCCATGCTTCTTCGTGACTATATGTAACAGGATCTTTTAAAAATTCCTTATAAGCTTCTTCTGCCATACGGATATCATACTCATCTTCAATCTTCTCAAAGAGTGCTCTCTTAAAAGCTTCTCCAAGAGAAATACCGTTGAGAGTCGCATAACCGCGAGCCAGTTTTTCTTCCTGAGGATTTAAGCGAATTGAGAATGCCATAATGACCTCCAAACTTTATTTTAATTATAGTACATTGTACTATCTGTTTTCAACTACACTTAAGTTCTTATCATCTTATTTTTGTTTGCAAGGATCCTTCGTAAAGAGAAGAATCTTACTCAAAAGTAGCTTTCCTCAAAGACCAGCTCCTTCCGGCTGATAATCTGATTTTTATGCAGTCTTAAAGGTTATTGTTCCTCTCTTATAAAGTAAGCCTAACCATTTATCTTCACGATATTTTTTCTAAATACATATCAGATTCTGGAATGATTGATTTTTATGATTAACTCATAAACAGCATATTAGGAAAATGCAGAGTTCTGCAGTCAGGGGCGAAAATCCGGACCTAGTTCTGCTTTTTGCAATAGCTTTTTAGGTCCTGCTGTTGTAACGGTCTTTGTATACAAAATTTTAGGTTGATTAGGAGGTATTCAAAGTAATGATCTGGACCAGTTGAATCGATATCCTCTTTCATGGCAGCTAAACAAAACAACTGCCTTTGAATATGAGCTTTGTCATTAAATTATGGCTTTTATTAGAGTAGAATTAGTCGGATTGGTTATTTAGATCACTATTTATAAAAGAAAAAAATCCATATAAAAATAAAAATGTTCTCACGAGCATTTGAGGGGACGCTTAAAGCGGATCCCCTGTTCAAATAACCTGTTAATAAATTTGATTTAGGTAAAAACAAGAAATGATAAAACAAACAAGAAATGCTATGCATATGCTGTTTTCAGCTTATCTTGCTGTCTACAGACAGGCTATGTCAAAGGGAGCCGGTATCAGATGTGCTGGTGCTAACACCTTAAAACTATTAATGATTTTATCTTCAGTCGGCTGTGCGTATGCTGATATTGAGTACTCTCAAGCAACATCTATAATGACACCTTATGGTGAGAAAGCTCTGAACGGCATCGTGCCTTATATTAATGAAGGTTCTCTGAGCAACGGGAATCCAGTCTTAGTCTCCGGTAATCTTGGTTCACAGATGGCTTTCATGATTCAGGAGAATGCTGAAGACAGCGATGACGAGGATTTTGAAGGTAATGCTTTAATGAAATCTGTCATGGACTACAATGGCAATTACCAGAATGCAGTTAATCTCCTGAATAACGCCAGGTTTCAGAATATAACCAATAAGGACGTAGCTGGAGCTATCAGTGTTAACAGTGTAACTGTCGAAGGCGGTTTAGCCAGATTTGAATTAAACGGTAATCAGAATTTCTCTGTTTCAGGTGAAACCAACGTATCTGCAGGTTTACTGCATTTAGATGCTAATACCGGCACTTCCATATCATTTGGTAATGCTGTTACCTATAGTGGAATGGGTACAGGCCATCTTTCAGGAAACGTTAATTTATCTTCGGTCGGTATGACAATAAAAGATCAGGCTGCTCTGGATCTGGGAAATACCACCATAAATGGCAATATAAACGTACAGTCAAAGGGCGTTGTCAATTCTAACGGTTTTTCAGCTTTAGAGAATCAGTATGGTGTATGGGGAACATCTGTTAACAACTTCATCGCCAATACACCTGTCAACGGTGGTATTCAGGTTGGTCACGAATCAGCCACCATTAATGGAGAACTCACCATTGATAACGGTAGAGTTGTTGTTGGTGACTTTGATGATTATTCATCAGAAGGCGAGGCGGAGCGTCCTTCTCTTACAGTAAATAAAAAAGTTACTGTACAAAACGGTGGTGAGTTAAAGATTCTGGGCATAAAAGAATATCCTGCTCAGTTAACCATGAAGGAAGGTCTTGAGGTAAAAGGCAACGGTTCTCTGGTTACAGTCGGCAACACCACCGGTAACTCCGGTGCACATCTGAATGTTACCGGTGATACGACTGTTACAGAAGGCGGCAGGATTGTAGTGGGCCGTAATGGTAAGGCAACCTTTAACGGAGATACTAATCTGGAAGGTAAAGACTCAATTACTACCAATGGAAACGGTTTAGTTACCTTCAATGGAAAAACCTCCATTAAAAACTGGAAAACTGTAGATAATACAACCGACATCTCAATTGAAGGTGAGGCAACTCTGGATGGTGCCGATATCGTTTCTCAGACTCTTACCGCTAAAAATGACACAAAGATCTACCGTACCAGTATTGAGACCGGTAAGACAGTATGTTCTGCTGTAGTAAAACTTGACCCATCATCTCTTTCAACCTCTACACTGGAATTCCAGAATAACGGCAAGCTGGCTGTTCTATCCGGTTCAGCTGTTTATGTCGGAGACAAGAGTAATTTTGGCTCAACAGGTACCGTTGCAGAGGGCAAGGCTTTACTGGCTCTGGCTTCTGGAATAAATATCGGCAGCACCAATGCAGTCTATCTGGACGGCTCCAAAGATAATAATAACGTAGGCGATATTGCTGCTAAAACCTTCACTCTGAAGTCAGGTACTACTCTTGATTTATACGGTGGTGCATTCTCAAAGGGTGCCGCTGTTACCTTTACTGATGGCAATGGTACCTTTACTGTTGAGGAAGGCTCAAAGATTGTTCTCAAAGGTAGGCAGACATCCGGAAAGAATATCGTTGTAACCGGTGCTAACGGTGGTATACAAACACCGACCGACTGGAAGTCCTATCTGTCATCAGGAAATATTCTCTACCAGATTAATGACGTAACAGCGGATAATGGTCAATACGTGGTTGATCTCGGCATATCCTCATCTGGTGTTGCCGCTGTCAGCGGAGGTATCAGTTCAGCCCTTTCAAGAGCAATTATCAGCCAGGCAAACGGCTCGGGAACAGATTCTTCAAAGAATAACGGTCTTGGTCTGATTTCTCAGATGATTGAAAACATCGGAACCGGTTCTGAGGAAGAAGTCTCAAGATTCCGTGATGAGGCAAACTCTGTAACCGGCTTTATCTTTGGTGGTGTTCCTCTGTTAAACGTGCTGGTAGCTCAGGTTGCTCATGATAATGTCGAGCAGCACAACGGCTTTACCACAACAGGTGCAAATCACGCTGCGGTACAAGGAACCAATGCTACTGTCTGGGCAATGCCTTTCTATAAGCACTCCAAGTCTGACTCCTTCAAGATTGAAGGTTCAACCTATGGTCTGAAGGCTAAGATATATGGCTTGAGCATGGGTACTGATTTTGAAGTTGCTGACGGTGTCCGTCTTGGCTTTGATGGTCTTGTCGGTCATGCCAAAACTGACAGTCAGGGCAGTCTTGATCCTTCAGAGGATGATGCTTCTTTCTGGGGACTTGGAACCTATGGCTCATATAACTATGAGAATCTGAAGGTTATGGCTGATCTTGGTTATACAGAAATGAATACCGATACTGATCTTCATACTGCATACGGTACTCTGTCTTCAAACAACACCAAATCATATACATTTACTACCGGTGTTAATGCCAAGTACAGCTTTGCTCTGGACTATGTCGATGTTGCTCCTCATGCAGGAATCAGATTCAATCATGCAAACATCGATAAGTACAAGGTTAAGAGACAGGGAGAGGTAATGATGACTGGTGACAGCATCAGCCAGAACTACTTCCAGTTTCCTGTTGGTGTAGAGGTTTCAAAACAGTTTGTCTGTGGCGAATGGAACCTGAAACCAATGTTTGATTTAACCGCTACCATCAACACCGGTGATAAGAAGCTTGATGCCAAGGCAACTCTTACCGGCTTTGACAGTAACTATGGCAATGTTTCAACCAATGCTGAAGTCCTGGATACTGTAAGTGTTCGTGGCTCTCTGGGCTTAGAAGCAAGATATGGCGCTTTAGGTCTGGGTGCAGGTTATTCCTACACCGGATCAGAAAACGTAAAAGACCATGTCTTTTCTGCCGGTGTTAAATACACATTCTAAAACAGGCATTCTGCTTTAAATCATATGCCTCCAGTATGGGGGCATATTGGCCTTCATACTCAATTTCTCAGATATTACTTTTGTTATGTTTTTTTTAAGCAGGTTCCAATATAATTTCGCAGATCACATCAGTCTTGTGGAATCTATATGCAGGAATCAATAAAAAAAAATCTGGCAAGAGTCTTTATTCTTCTGATAGGTCTGACCATCGCCCATCTTGGTGTGACTCTGTTTTTAATCGCTGATCTTGGAGCCGATCCATTTAATGTCCTCATTCAGGGCATTTTAAGAGTTGAACAGCGAATCATAGGTTCTGAGTTTATAACCCACGGCAGAATCCATATGATGGTGAGCTTTCTTATCATCCTTGTTCTACTCCTGACAGACAAATCCTATGTAAGAATCGGAACTCTCATCTGCATGTTTCTGGGCGGTCCCATCATTGATGACTTTAACTTTATCTTAAATCCGATTCTTGTACCTATTCTTAATATGCCGGTTCGACTTGTGCTGAATGTTAGGCTGCGCAATTCTTTCCTATGGCATGACCATCGTCATTAAATCTGAAGCCGGTACCTGTCCTAACGATCTCGTGGCCGTAGTTTTAAGTGACAAGATCCGTAAAAAGTTTGCTCCTGTCAGAGTCGGTGTTGATCTGCTGTTTGCCCTGAGTGGATTCCTCCTAGGAGGAACTGTTGGAATCGGCACTCTGATCTGTGCTTTTGTGGTTGGTCCTGTTGCAGGATACTTTCTGCCTCTTAACGAGCGGCTTATTAAGAATATGATTAAAAGGCTCTGAGCGCGTATTATGATAGCATAAAGAATCATTTCTAGGATTTGAATATAATTAAAATCCCGCGATAGCGGGATCTTCTCAGAGTAATCAAAGAATCTTAGATCTTTGGATTTTCAGGCTCCTCTTTTTTTTCTCCTTCAGGATCTTTTGGAACCTTATTGTTGGCAACAGGTTCTTTTGGATCTCCTTCATTTACCACAATCGGTTCTTCATGAATTTCTTCATTTTCCTGAATCTGAATTTGCTCTTTTACAGGAACATAGAATTCAACAAGTGATTTTATAGAGGCAATGAAATCTTCCGGTGTAGATTTAGTATTGCAGGAGAACACGTTGTGAGAATTATCTCTATTACCAAATATACAGCACATAAAGACATTCTTAAGTTCATAGTCATTCATTTGTTCAAGCTGTTTTTCTATATCAGTACGTTGAGAAAAGGTATTTCTGATAATTTGCTTAATTTCATCGGTTGAAGCTCTTTCAAAAGCGTTATCAACAATTTCCTTTACGCTGTTTTGTAATTGATTATTCGTGAATTTCCTGAGGAAACTGGTCTGTTTTTCATCTTCAATTCTGCCAGTTAAAACTGTCTGTGAGTAGAATTTAAGATTTTCAAAAGAGTCTATTATGTAGCCAGTTGTATTTTGGTTTGGAGCTTGTGCATTATTATTAACAATATTGTTGTGAACGCTATGATTGACATTATTTACGTCATTTTTAATCATTTCAAGATTATCATTTGTGTTGGCATTTGTGTTCTGACCGTCTACAAATGATTCTGTCTTATGATCACCGAAAAAGTTGCAGATTAAACAGGCTATGCCGGCAAGGCCTGTAACTCCAGCGGTTATAGAGGTTCCAGTAATGCCTCCGATAGCTGCAGAAATTCCCAGGAAAGCAGCTGGTGCAATACCCAAAGAGGCCACTGTTGCTACTGTAGCAGCAACGACTCCGGCTGCAAGAAGAAAACCACCAACGATGCTTTTCAGAATCTTGCCAAATCTACCGGTTTTTTTGTGTGTACCTAATTGCTCGATGTTATCCTGAGATGTTAACTTCTTCTGTGTATCTTCGGTTTTTTTATCGATAACATCATTGTCTTCTTTAATCTGATCAACCTGATCAATATTATTTGTATTAACTACATTTGTAGTATTTAAAATAGGATCTGACATACCTATTCTCCTTTAAAACAACTATTTGTTACAAATAGAAATTAAATTCTCAAACTGCTCCAGAACTGGTCTTTGTTCATGATCGTAAGGATCACAGAGATCTTTTCCCTCTTCTAAGACCTCAAGAGCACTTTGTTTATCTTTATTTTTTAGATGGCAGTAACCAAGACACAGGTAAGGCAGGGGCTCAGCTCCTCCGGTGACAAGAGTTAGCATTTTGTAGCTTTCAATTGCCTGCTTATACTCTTTTAACCCTTCACAGCATTTACCCAGACCTCCCCAGTATTTAGGTTTTGTCTGATCAAAAAGGCAAAGATTGTAAAATATATCTTTTGCTTCAACAAAAGCTGATTCTTCAAGTTTCTGCTTGGCGCTTTTATATGAGGATTCCATATAATCATCAGAGAGCTCACAAATATCCTTTAAGATCTCACCTTTGGACAATCTCTCTTCAATTTCTTCCCAGGTTTTATTTGCTGGTGCAGATGAAAAAATATTCTTGAGATGACCTGTTGAAACTCTGGCTAACTCTGAAAGAATTTCTTTAATCTCTGCCTCAGAAATCTTTGAATCGCTCATAATAACTCCTTAATTTACAAGAAACTGTTTTTTTTGAATTTAAAAAATTAAACTTCATTGTATGAATAATTATAGTTGAAAATATGGTGGAAAAAATATTATTTCTCGTTTATTGGATCACATTTATATAAAAAAAATCAACCTGAAGAATTAGCTTGTTGTGTTACCTTCGATCGTTATTTCTGATGCATTATCCTCGTGTATTCTGAACAGAATATTAAGCGTTAATATTTTGAGTAAGTTGATGTGATGAGAGGCTTGATTCTGGTTTTACCAAAGATTGCCGAAAAGCCACTGTGGAGCTGTCAATAAGCTTTAATAATGAATTTTTTCATAATTAAACATTTTTCCCGTTTTGACCATGATTATTTTATTCATGATTTGTGTCTTAATTAAAAAAAAAGTGATCCTGATAAAAATATTATTTTTCCGATTACTTTATACTACAAATAATAATTATATAGTGAGATACCGGTATGAGTTTATTTGCAAGCCTAATTAAAGATTTATCAGAACTTATGGAACTGGATATTGAGGTCAGTGCCAATGAATCCTGTTCCCTGGAGTTTGGTGACATGATAATAACCCTGCAGTACCGTCAGGAACATGACGATATTGCTATTTTTTCCGTAGTAACCGATCCGGAAAAAACATCAACTCTTTCTGATACGGTTTTAAGGGCCGCTCTAAGTCTTTCTTATAACGGCACCGGTACCGACTTTAATTTTATCGGTCTTGTAAATGAGAATCTGGTGCTTACAAATTATATTCAGATTGAAGGTATTACTTCAGAAGAATTACTGCAGAGAATCTACAGTTTCTCTCAGTCTGCTCAGAATGTCCATGACAGCCTGATTTCAATGGTAACCCAAAAGGTTCAGGAACAGTCTGCAGACAGTTCCTTGAAAACTGAGTCAGATCCGATGACTCTGATGTCTGTCGGAACAATGAGCTAAGCAAAAAGAATATTTATAGAGGTGATGAGGTATGGGGGTTACATTAGACAATATTGCCGCTTTAAAGAACGGCAGCAATTACTATTTATCAGATTCTGGTGAGATTAAAAAATCTGGCCTTATTCATAAGTTCAAGTGCTGTTTTAATCTTGGTCATTCAAGACAGAGAGTTGCTAACCTTATAAATGAGATTCAGAAAACTCTGCTTGCCTCTGCCGGCCTGCCTGCAAATCGCCAGCTTAATGCTCAGCTCTCTCAGATTGATATGACGAAAGCGGTTAAAGGACAGGAGATAAAGAATATAGCTGCTCAGTTTAGGTCTGTTAATTCTCAGCAGATCAATGAGAATACCGCTTCTTCGATTGCCAAAGGGCTTATAAATAAAACCGTGGTGGATATTCAGGCTAAGAACGGTGGTCAAACCAGAAATACCGAAGCTCTATGCTCTCTTTTAAATAAAGCTGTTTCGGATATTCTAAAGAATCCTCCTATGGTAAAGGATAAGCATAATAATAATGTTGTTGATAAAGATGCGCTAAAAAACATGCTGAATGACAGACTTTATCACGAGAATAAATTCCTGCTGAAAGTTGCCGGCTCACAGGAGCTGGGGAAACCAAAGCTTACAACATCTTATCTCTCCTACCTTAAAGATAATGCTTATGATAAGCAGGGCAACCGAATTGTTGAGGATGTAACCTCGCTGAAAAATCAGTTTGAGGCCGAAAAAGAAATTATCCTGAAAGCCTGTGAAGTAAGTGAAAATAAGAGAGAAGCTTTTGATGAGAATATTGATTACCTTCTTGAGCAGGGACAGAATGATGCTGATTTACATGAACTCCTGATGGCAAATGCAAGAAGAATCGTGCTCGGGGGTAATTCTGAACCACGTTCATTAGATTCTTTAAAAAATAAAATTAACGGAATAAAGTCCAATCTTGCAGAAATACGTTCTCTTGCTCCGAAGGATCAGCATATGTCAAATTATGCCTTTAGAGTTCTTAAGGGCTTGCTTGGAAAGAGTCTTCCTGATGGAATGTTTACCAGGTTATATAACGCAACTTTAAATGCAGATATCAGTAATCTGTCAGCATTGAATTCCAAATCTTCTCAATTGGAAATTTTCAAAGGAATAGAGGATGAGCGTTCTGCGATTGCGACAATCTTGAGTGACCAGGGCGTAAATGATCTGCTGAAAGGAAAAGACGTTGTGATAGATGATGAAGAAAGACATCCTCTCGAACAGTTTATTGAGGATATCCTTGTTTCAAGATTATCTTTAAAACAGCAGCAGGGCGTAAGACAGGCATTTTTATCTGTGAACAATATCAAACAGCAGAGCTTCTACAATAAACTTCTGGAAGCCGGCGCTGCAAGCTTCCCTCATATTCCTGAAAGCTCTGGCGACATTCTTTATGCAATGATCGTTAAATTACAGCGTTACTCTGCTACTCTGCACAGTACAGTCTGTGGGCAGTTGGGACTTGATGCGCCTAAGGAAATTCCTGACTATATCAACCCAAATCCTGATGAATTCTCTGCTGATGAGAACTCAATCTACAATAGTCTGACTCGTTCTTTAAAAAATGAGATTAAACTTCAGATGGAGTCCTATGTGGATATAATTATGCAGGGTAATGCCTTAAGTCAGCAGAAAACTTACCTAAAGGAGAAACTGGTTGACATCTTCTCCAAGGCAGGAGTTAGGCTTAAGCCTAGCCAGATTTTTAAACAGCTAGTTAAAAAAGATTTTAGTTCCCTGCTGAACGTGGATATCATCGAGGGACTTAGACTTCTCAGGGCGGGAAAGTTTGAGGAAACATCTTTCTTCAAAGATATTAAGAGAGATTTTAATGTTACTTTGCCTGACGGAAAGATGCTTGACAAGGATCCTCTTGTGGCACGTGATGAGCTGGCTCAGTTTGTAAGCAAAGATCCAGCGAAAAAGTATGATGAACTTGATGAAAAGACTAAAGACAAAGTTAATGTCTTAATATCAGTGATTGCACAGACTACATTCCTGTCAATGAATAAAGGTATGATGACTGTTTTGGATCCGGATAGAAGGGGCCCTTTACTTGAAACACACGGAAATAAAGATGAAAGTAATGAAAATTATACGATGTCTTTAAATATGGACCCTGACGGAAATGTTTCTGTAGCTGCGAATTATTCAAGTAATTTCTCTATGTATTACTTTAATGAGCAAAACAGCAGAGATCAGATGTGCGATCCAAAGAGTAAAAGAACAGCCAAGGTTTCTTTTACGTTAACCAATGAAAACTTTGACAAGATTTCAAAGATGAATCTTGATAACTATCCTGCTGAGGAAATTGACAAGATTCTTAGAAATAAAGGGGAATACAGGAACATCAATAACAGACATGATGCTATCCTGCAAAAACTCCCACCAGAGCTTGCAGTTGATGTTAACCTGGATTTCGCCAAACTGACTTTGGATATAAAAGACTAGTTCTCTGTTGATCACTTCTTTCGTGAATTTTGATTTGTCTGATAAATGGCTTAAAGAAGCCGTTTATCAGATTTTCTTTTGCTCTGACAAGGTAACCAATACTCTTGCCTTTTTTTCTTAGGTAACATTAGTACAACTGTCGAAGATTATTTCAAAATTTTTCTTAAAACCTCGCCTTACTCTTAAGTCTGAGGTTTCCGCTCTGCTATTTTTTTTGATGAAAAAGATAATTCTCTAGTGATTTACGGTTATAGGTGATTTTGGTGAGATTTTGTAAGAAAATGGCATAATATTGGCCCTTTTTCAGCGTTTTTTCTTGAAAATATCCTTTTCTGAAGATATGTGTCCTTAGTGGCTGTTCCTTCCTATAACCAGTTGTCATATCTTTTTCTTTTCTTCTGTAGATTGCAGTCAGAAAAAACAAGAAATGACAAAAACATGCCTGTCATGTTTTATATAATGGCAGTAGGAAATGTATAAGGAATCGTAATGGCAAAGAAAAAGATCATAGTAGGAATGCGTTCTCTAACCGAGATTAGAGAAAGTAACTGCATTTATGTCGATAAAACCAGATTTATTGACTATCTTGAAAATAGTGCAGGTACAAAAGTTCCTGTATTCCTGCGTCCAAGACGTTTTGGAAAGAGTCTTACAGCAAGTATGCTGCATAATTACTACGATATCAGTAAAAAAAATAAGCTGTAGGCAGTTCCATTATATCTTTTACTAATTTCTATCCGGATAAAGGTCTCACAGAAGAACAGCTGGATTATTCTCTTTATAATAGCGCAACTGATTTAATGCAGGTTTTTCTGGACAATTTCTCAAAGAATGCAAAAGAAGGAGAATATCTGTATGTCATCATTGATGAATATGATCACTTTGCCAATGAGATTCTGACAAGAGATAAGGAAGCTTTCAAAGATATAACCTCAACCGCTGAAGGTCATGAAGGACTAATCAAGAGATTCTATGCTCTGCTGAAAAAGTATTATAGAGGTGAGAGCAGCGGTGCTATAGACAGATTATTTATTACTGGTGTTTCTTCTGTTTCTTTAGATTCCGTAACTTCTGGATTTAATATTGCAACCAATATTAGTTATGAACTGGACTTTGGTTCTATGATAGGCTTTACCCATGATGAATTATCTGAGGTTATAGATTTTTCTCTGCTTTCTGATATTACCAAAGAGCAGGTAATGCAGATTATGGAGGAAAACTTTGATGGGTATGCTTTTGAGAAGAAAGCAAAAGAAAAAATGTTTAATTCCAATCTCTGTCTTGCCTATCTTGAGAGTGTGATTTCAGAAAGGGAACTTCCAAATCCGAATGAGATATCTCTGAATGATGATGTCGGCAAGCTAAGAGGTATGCTGAATCTCTGTGAGAATAATGTTAGAGAAGAAATAGTTCAGGCAATGTTCAATAAAGAGCCAATTGACTTAAAACTTCCTGACAAGATGAATCTGAACAGTACCAGTTATTTTGATAAAGTTCAGATGGTATCTCTGCTTTATCATTTAGGCTATCTGACAATTGATACAGAAACTTCCCAGAAAAAGGGTATAACCAGCTTTGTTATTCCAAATAGAGT
>NZ_CACVSS010000064.1:0-10933 GCF_902756765.1 uncultured Succinivibrio sp.
GTCTTACATAACGAACCGATATAGACTGGTCTAGCCGAATGAGGAAATTATATAAATACAGAATGTTTATTTGAACGACGCTTTATTTAGACCAGTTACATAAAAGCTCCTCTGTCCTCAATTATGTCTTAATCCTCAGAACTAATGTCTTAAACCTTAATTCTTGCAAGAATATCAACAAGCTCACGAAGTAGAACAATTGACTTGTCAACCTCGCCCTTGGCGGTAGAACAGTCATCCGACAGCTGTTGTGAAGCATGGGTAATATCCTGCATATTACCGGAGATTTCAGCAGTTGCTGTAGTCTGCTCTTCAGCAGCGGTAGCAATCTGTGTAATCTGGGCATTTACCTGACTTACCTGCATGGTAATGTTGTTCAGCAGCTCCTCAATAGTAGAGGTTTCAACTGCAAGTTCATCCATGTTCTTAACAGATGACTGCATAGACTCATTAGCGGTGTTTGCATTAACCTGAATCTGAGAAACCATCTTGGTGATTTCCTGAGTTGAGGATGAGGTTCTTGATGCCAGAGCACGAACTTCATCTGCAACCACAGCGAAGCCCTTACCAGCCTCTCCGGCACGGGCTGCCTCAATAGCTGCGTTCAGAGCCAGCAGATTGGTCTGAGATGCAATGTCGTCAATGGTCTGAACAATTGAGCCAACCTTCTGTGCCTGATCAACCAGAGCCTGAACATTGTCAGCATCCTGCTTGGACTTAACCACCTGATTCTGAATACCCTCAATGGTAAGCTGAACCTTGTTAACACCTTCACGGGTGGTCTCATTGGACTGATTAGAATTTGCTGCTGCAGATTCACAGTTCTTGGCGATATCGCCAGTGGTTGAAACCATCTCATCAGCAGCTGCAGCAACTGTCAGTGAACGTGACTGAGACTCCTGAGATTTCATGTTCATGCTGTTGGTCATCTCGGTGATGGTCTCAAAAGCATTCTCAATCTTGTTTGCAGAATCCTTAATCAGAACAACATTGCTCTGCCAGTCCTTTCTCATCTTCTCAAGTGAGTTTAACAGAACACCGAACTCATCGCTGCGTCCTTTATTGCTGATAGTCTGTGACAGGTCACCCTTTGAGATGATGGAGGCCTGATTTACAGCATAATCCAGGATTGAAACAAATGAGCTTGGCAGCTTGATTGCTACGAACAGGGATAAGGCAACAGCAATCAGAGTAACGATGGATACGATCCAGATTGGAGTAGGATCAGTCATCTCGGTAATGTGATTGTTTACACGTCCCAGATATACCCCAACCAGCTTGTTAACAAGTTCGATAGCGCCGTTGATGGTAGGGAATACTTCTGTTGAATAACAGTTTCTTACGTCAACTGAATAGCCTTTGTCTACCATGGTCTCCATCTTGTTCTTCCACAGGTCGATTGCAGAATTCAATGAAGACTTGATGTTTTCTACATCCTTGGTGTCAGACTCTCTGAACACAGTCAGATTAGCAATTGCATCCTTCAGAGCTTTAACCTTTTCTTCTGTCTTAGCTGCTGAATCTTGGTTGTACAGAGATACAGAGTTGTTGTACATAACCAGATCATCACGGAAAGCTGTAGCAGCCTGAGAAACATTAACAATTCTTGCATAATGATTCTCAATTACTCCCTTAACAAACCCTGCAACATTTCTTGATGAGTTTGCGTTTGAGATTGAAACTATAGCGATAATCAGAGTCAGTACAATTACTAACGCGAACGCCATACCTAATTTGGCCTTAACGCCAAGTGATTTTTTGTTGTTCATTATGATCTCACACTAAGAATTACAAATAAGACTTAACGTAATACAATAACATCAGACGGCTCTCTGCATAACAAGGAGTACATCCTCTGATACCGCAAATCTACTATGATTATAGTCAAATGACAGCTAAAAAAATGATATTCAAAAGGTTTTTAATTATTTATGCGTTGAAAATTATCAGAAATAAAAGAAACTTCACAATATTTGCAGAATAAAGCTTTACTTATTAAAGAATTATTCTAATCTGCCGACTGTGATTGCTCTATTCCTCTAGTTCTGCAATTCCAATTCTTGCTCTAACTATATCAGAGTTAAGAATATTGTTAAGTTTTTCGTAGTTTTCTTTATTAAAACTGCGATCATTATTCTTGTGGCGAAGATGGAAGACACCTGTTGCATATCGTCCAGATCTGAGTTTTACTCCTGAATGAATCAGTCTTATGGCCAGATCATAGCTTTCATAGCCCTCGATGTCAGGAGAACACTCTGAACCGTTGACTTTCAGATAATCTTCTTTGAAAAGTCCGAAATTGCAGCCGTAGACTTTCTTCCAGTCATCCCTGAGATCTCTTAGAGAATTGAAGTAAGGGAATAAAAAAATCTGATGCAGTCTTTTGATGCCATGGTTCTGATATACCTTAATCCACTGCATGAAGTTGTAATTCCAGATCTTCTCGTCATTTTCCAGGATAAGTTTTGAACACTCTTCAGAGACAGAGAGTCTGTTGCCTGCCACCAGATAACCTCTCTGAGCCAGTTTGCGGTGGTTTTCAATAAAGGAACGTCTTGGAATACAGTCTTCATCGAGGAATACGAGATAATCCCCCTTGGCCTTGAGTACAGCTCGGTTTCTGATCATGGACTGTCTGAAGCCATCATCTTCATGCCATACATAGGTTATAGGGTAGTTTGAATCTATGATCATGCGGTTGATGATTTTTCTGGTATCCTTGCCGGAACCGTCATCGGCGATAATTACCTCAAAATCTCTATCTGTCTGATAGTTAAAGGCTTTTAAAATCAGAGATAATGCCTCTGGTCGATTATAGGTTGTAACAATTACCGAAATTAGCATCAGATTCGCCCTTCGTATTTATTGAGACTGTACAGCTTCAGATATTTTTCCATTGTGTAAAAATAATGCTCTGCACAGAATACAAAACCAAGTTTACCATCCAGAAAACCGCCATGAATAAAGTACATCTTGATAAAAGCCCATAGAGGCTTGAAAAAGATACTGGCAAAGCCACAGCTTTTTCCCTGATCATGGTATTTCTTTGCTAAAAGAGTAGAGTAGCGGTTGGATTTTTCCAGCTGCACTTCCCAGGTTTTATATGGAAAATGGATCAGTCTTCCTTTCAGTTTATGTTTAGGATATGGTGAGTGCAACCTTTCATGGATAATGCCCTCATAATAGGAGCCTTCCTTTTTAAACAGTCTCTCCACATTATCAGGACGAAGAACCCCATGCAGCACCTTGCCCTGCATAAAATGATTCTCTCGACTGACCTGATAGCAGATATCCTTGTTGACTTCCACGCAGATCTTAATGTCATGAGCCAGCTCTTCTGTGATTCTTTCATCAGCGTCGAGCATGAATATCCAGTCATGTTTTGCTTTCTGAATACCGAAATTTCTCTGGGCAGAAAAATCATTGTTCAGATCTCTTTCGATAACTGTTGCACCAAGTGATTGGGCAATTTCAACTGTTCTGTCATGAGAATCATTGTTTAAAACCAGAATTTCATCGGCAAAAAGAGCACTTTCGATGCAGGCTTTGATATTGTCTTCTTCGTTGTGGGTAAGAATGATGACGCTTAAAGGTAATTTATCCATATACAAAGGCTGAGAAAAGTAAGGCAGTGTATTAACACTGCCATATTCATTTACTGATTAGTGTGACATTACGTATTTTACGAACTTGAGCTTGGTGGCATCATCTGCACTGTTATACATGTTAACCAGCTCATTGTATGTAACTGATGATCCTACCACACCGCCACCAACAGCTGAGGTACTCATGGCTGAAGTGCTACTGCTCATTGGCTCCATGGTAAGTCCCTGAGCTGGACCTGAACCGTTTGAACCGGTAGAACTTGCTCTGATGGTTGGAGTACCGTATTTTGTCATAGTGATACCACGCTGGGCATCAGGTACATCAGTTGGAGCATA
The DNA here is from genome assembly GCF_902756765.1 of uncultured Succinivibrio sp. Taxonomy (NCBI): domain Bacteria; kingdom Pseudomonadati; phylum Pseudomonadota; class Gammaproteobacteria; order Aeromonadales; family Succinivibrionaceae; genus Succinivibrio; species uncultured Succinivibrio sp. The sequence continues at coordinate 3,942 of NZ_CACVSS010000064.1, forward strand.
TAATCTGCCCAAAGAGGTAAGTTCAGCCTTATAGTCTCTCATCAGAGTAAAGCCTCTGTCTGAGGTTAAAACAAAATAGCTGGCCTCAGACTTGTTAAGCTCTCTGCCGTTTGAATCGGTAAGTGTAATCTTCTGCTGTTCGGCATAACGCTGTGCCTGATCAATGCTTGATGGCAGTTTGTACTTAAAGGTTACAACCTGATCTTTCTTCAGATCTTCAATATTGATAACTACAGGATTTACAGACTGAACCAGTTTGGTGTCCTTGCCATCCTTGAAGGTATCCTTGAAGCTTAAAACAACCTGATGTTTGCCGGAACCTAATTCAATCATACGGCTGAATCTGCTGTAGCCGCTATAGTCTTCAATACCGTCAACAAGTTCAACATTGTAATGAACAGGTACCTTAAAGCCTGTATCTGCATAAGCCTGTACAGAAAATACAGCAGCAAGTGCAATCAGTGAGACTTTGATCTTTTTGCTTAACATATTATGTTTTTCCTAATTAAAGTGTTTGATTAACGTTTATCATATCATATTAGAAAGAGTATTCAGCTCCGATCAGGCCTTTATTTTTATCCATGGCCATTCGCTTAATCTGGGCCTCAGAATAGAATCTTTCAGGCTTTGAAGAAACATCAAAGGAAGCTTCGGCAAATACCTTGAAGTTCGGATTAAAGCTGTAGTAGACGCCGCAGGTTATATCCGATCTGATATTTGCTCCATCAAACCTCTTCATGCCGTAGCCCAAAGTGGTAGAGAAGCCGTTATCAAAGGCGTAGTTTACAACTGCCTCATAACTGTAAAGTCGGTTGGTGTACTTGTTGTACTTGGTTACAGTTCCGTTTAAGGCAGCATACAGACCTTCACCGAAATTACCGTAGGTTATGGACAGACCTTTATCTATCTTGTAGGTTGGTCTTAGAGAGTAGGCTGTATTCAGATCATCCTGTGAATCCCCCAGATGATACATCTTTTTAATCTGAGGAGAGAATTCCTTGGCCATCATGTCATTCTTGTCCGGCTGCAGATAGTAGTAGCTTAAACCGTAGGCAATGCCGATACCGTTGGCAAGTCTTGTGGCAAAGGCAAAAGCCGCACCGTTGTGAATATTGACATTAGAGCCGTTAACATCATCATAAGCTGTCTGATATGACATTCTGAAATCCCAGCCCATAGCTGAGAGAGAATACATGATAAGACCTGGCTGGTAGTCACCAAAGGCATAATGGTCGTTTACTCTGCTGTCTAATTCCTGATAGACATCAGTTACACCTGCAACCGTATAGAATGCATTATCTCCACGGCCGAAGGTTAAGGTTCCATACTGCTGGGCATCAAAGCCGACATACTGGGCACGGGTTATGAATTTATCGGTGCCGTTTGCACCTGATGGCATAATCCATTCTGAGTAGCCGATTGCATAGACATTGTCTGAAAGCTGTGAACGTCCGGCTATTCCGAAATAGACGGTACTCTGCAGAGTATTGTCGTCATTCTGTTTGTTCTGAATACCTTTAACATGACGGGCAGCACCATCAGAAAGATACATGGCGTTGATTCTACCGAACAGATCCAGATTGGTTCCGTCCTTTTCATAAACGGTCGCAGATTGAGCCTGAGAAATCAATGCAATAGAAAGAGCTGCCGCAAGAGGAATTTTTTTCATAGAAAGTACACCAGACTGCTTGTTATCTTTTCACTGTTATCTTCTACCGTTATTATCAGGAAACAGTGTTTATTTGAAATAGTTTTCAATAAGCTATATTAACAAAAAATTATGCTTTTTAAATGCTCAACATCCTGTGCTTTGTATGTTGCACCCCAGCTGTCGATGTCAGCACACTCATTCTGACCGTATCCCCATAAAACAGCGACAGAATCGGTCTTAGCGGCAATTGCCGCTCTGATATCGTTTAAATGATCTCCAACGTACAGAGCATCTTCTGATTTGATTTCAAGGATCTCCAAAGCCTTTAAAATTGGCTCTGGATGCGGTTTTGAATGGGTTAGAGAATCACAGCCCAAAATAAGCTCAAAATTTTTGGAAAATTCAAACTTAGATAACACTTTTTTCGCCATAGCGTAGTATTTATTGGTAATGACTGCGGTTTTAATGCCGCTTTTGTGAAGTGTCTGTATAAGCTCACCGATTCCATGAAACTCTGTAGTTCTGTCACAGATATGAGCAGTGTAGTATTCAGCAAAACAATCTCTCATGACGGATTCTATTCCCGCACTGTCCCATTCCTTTTCTGGAACCCCCAGTTTCATCATTTCTCTCATACCGGCTGTGACCCTGGTTCTGATGATTTTCTCATCAAGTTTCCTATAGCCGAATCTGTCTAAAGTGTAATTGCAGGCTGCTATAAGATCGGGGGCTGTATCTAAAAGAGTGCCGTCCAGGTCAAAAAGAATTGCTTTATATTTTGTTTTCATCGGTTAAAAAACTTAAAATTATTATTGAAATTTGCTAGAATATCCCGCTGGGCAAATTTTAACATAGCTCATTTAATAGGACTAAAGACTAACAATGATTGATACATCTAAGATAGACAATTTTCAAAACCGCATTCAGTATCTTAAGGATTCTGTTGCCGCTGTAAAGGATTTTCCTCAGGAAGGTATTCTGTTTCGTGACATTACTACACTTTTAGAGGACCCTAAGGCTCTGAAGGATACAATCGACCTTCTGTACGATGTATACAAGGATGAGAAGATTGACTATATTGCAGCAGCAGATGCCAGAGGCTTTATCTTTGGTTGTGCTCTAGCTTATAAAATTGGCTGCGGTCTGGTTCTTGTCCGCAAGAAAGGCAAGCTTCCTCGTGAGACCATCAGTCAGGATTATGACCTAGAGTACGGCAAGAATACTCTTGAAATCTGCAAAGGCTCATTAAAGAAAGGTGACAATGTTCTACTATTGGATGATTTACTTGCAACTGGCGGTACTGCTGGTGCTATGATAAAATTAGTAGAAAAATCAGGCGCAAACATTGTGTCCTTCGCTTTTATAATTGAGTTGTTCGACCTTGGCGGAGCTAAGCGTATTAAAGATACCTACGGTATCGATTCCTTCAGCTTAATCAGCTTCCCTGGTCACTAAGAAGATAAAATGGCAATAGAATCCTCAGGACAGTATCAGGCACTAGCAAGAAAATACAGACCTCAGTCATTTGATGATGTTGTAGGTCAGGAGCATGTGGTTAATGCTCTTAAGAATTCCATAGATTCACAGAGAATTCATCATGCTTATCTGCTGACCGGTACCAGAGGAATAGGTAAAACCACTATTGCCAGAATTATTGCAAAATGTCTTGAATGTGAAGAAGGCATTTGCTCAAATCCTCACGAACATTCTGAGTCCTGTTCAATCTGCAGTGCCATCAGCGAGGGCAACTTCCCTGATGTTATTGAAATTGACGCAGCGTCCCAGACTAAAGTCGATGATACCAGAGCTCTTTTAGAAAACACTCAGTATCCACCTCTGCAGGGACGCTTTAAAGTTTATATCATCGATGAGGTTCACATGCTGTCAACCAGCAGTTTCAATGCACTGCTGAAGACCTTAGAGGAACCTCCTTCATATGTAAAATTCATTCTCGCTACCACTGATCCTCAGAAGATTCCTACAACAGTATTATCTCGCTGTCTTCAGTTCCAGCTCAAATCTCTGACAATCGATCAGATTGCCTCTCGTATAGAGTACATTGCCTCAAAGGAAAATATCCCATGTCAGAATGAGGCTGCAGTGATTATTGCCAGAGCCGCCAAAGGCAGTATGCGTGATGCCTTATCCTTATGTGATCAGGCAGTTGCTCTGGGTAATGGTGAGATTAAAAGAGATACAGTTCTGTCTATGCTAGGTACTGCAGGTGATGGCTTTATCTCTCAGGTACTTGAGCTTTTAAAGGTTAACTCTCAGGTTAAACTTGGTGAGGTTCTATCCTCAGTAAGGGCTATCTGTCCAAACTACAAGAGTCTGCTTGACGAACTGGTACAGACTTTCCATGATCTTGCTCTATATCAGATGATCGGCGGTAAGGATGCGCTGAACGTATTTACCACACCGCTTTCAATTCTTGAAAACTATTCAAAAGATCTGTCTGCTCAGGGGATTCAGCTTTACTATCAGATCTGCCTTCAGGGCCTTGAAGAGTACAAGGTTGCAGCAGACGGTGCGTCTGCCTTTGAAATGACCGTGCTGCGAATGCTAGCCTTTACACCCGAAAAAAAAAAGATTGGCTAGGTGAAGACTGTCCTGAACTTCTTGAATATCTGAATAATGAACTTCAGGGCTTAACTCCGGAACAGCTTTTATCCTCAGACTTTTTGTCCCTGTCTTTACCAGATAACCTTGCAGGCAGTTTGTCTGATATTCTTGCTGTTAAATCAGAGACTGTCGGCCAATTTGTTTCTGAAACTTCTGATGCCTCTCCTAAAATCTCTGAGGTTATCAGTCCTAATGCAGTTCCTGCCGATACGCTGTCTAACGTTGATACTTCGGATAACAGCGAAGATATAAGCAAAAAAACTGATTCTGTATCTGACTTAGAATCAGACTCTGTTTCTGTCCAAAGTTCCGCTACATCAGAATCAGCTGTCTCACCTGTACAATCTTCAGCATCAACTGAAAATGATTCTAAGCAGAGTAATGCAGAGGGCAGCGGCACTGAGGCTTTTGAGCTTCCTAAGAATAACGGCCCTGTTTTCAATCCGCCTATGGATGGTTCCGATCTCAAGAATGTATCTCATAACAATACCAGTGAGTTATCTCTTTTAATCAGTGCCTTAGAAGAACAGCAGAAACGAACGGTTACTACTCTTAAGACCGATAATTCTGAATATACTAAAAAGCTCGATGAGATTTTCAATCCTACAGTTCCATCCTCAGAAATTGTTCCACAGAATGAGAACTTAAATACCTCAACTATTTTTAATGAGAAATTTCAGAATGCCAGAAGTGTCATAGACAGTAAGCTTGATATAGTTCTGGATGCTGAAAGATACCTAAACGAACTCAGATCTTCTGCTCAAAAACTGACTTCAGCAGATGACGGACAGGTTTCAAGTGATGTTTCAAGAAGTATTGAAGGTATATCTTCCATTGTTGCTGATTTAACCTCTACCAAGAGCGCATCTTCAGATTTAAAAGCAGCTTTGTCCAAGCTTCCGTCCTTTGATGAGGCAGGGAACATTGTAAATGTTCCTGAAGCTGAGAATAAGGCAGAAGCTTCAGTTCAGAGTGATGACGTTCCATTTGAGCTTACCCCTCAGTCAGAGGAGCTTAGTGTTGATGAGGCCTTTGCACAGGCTCAGAAGGAAGCTCTGGCTCAGCTTGAGCAGGATAAGGAATTAGAGAATCAGTTAAAAGAGGATGCGCAGCGATTAAATCAGTCCTTAAGAGATTCGGCCATTAACCTTGAGTCTGTAATCAATCCTCAGACAGAATTACAGGAAAAAGCTGATCTTCTGGCAAATGAGGATGATTACTACATTCAGAATTTAGATGAGCCTGTCGCTGAAGGGGAGCAGTCATATGCTTTGGAGTCGGAATCGTGCGTAAAATCCAGTGAGCAGACAACTTCTTCATCAGAAAAAAATCCTAAAGAGGATGATAAAGAAGCTACTGTTTCCAATACCAGGACAGGTATTGAAGTATCCTATGTAGCAGGCTACTTTGAAGGAAATACCAAAGAGGTTACAGAGATTATTCCTGACAGGCTTGAGACTCTAGATGCAGTTTTATCTGAGGTTGAGAGCACTGTCGCCTCAGCACCTGAATCCATCATTGGATCAGCAGGTAATAAGACTGTTGAAAATGAGCTTTCTCCTTCACTGCAGCAGGCGGTTGATGCGGCTTTAAGCGGAAATTTCGGTCAGAATCTTAATGCGGCAACAGAAAATGTAGCAACTGTTCATCCTGCAGTTTCAGCTCCTTTTGTTATTGCTGAGTCTACAGAATCATCTGTCTCACTGTCTTCAGTAGCAACTGAATCTGATTTGGCAGAATATCCTGATGCTGTTTCAGGTGGCTCTCAGAATATAGATTCAGACTTTACTCAGGTAAATGATGATGACGATTTAGAGGATGATTCTCATATAGAAACAGTCCGCGTTAGTGATTTAAAGGCTGTTGATAACTCCAATACCTCTGAGACAGAGAATAATCTGATTGACGGTAATCCTAAGATTGTTCGTGAATCAACCTTAAAGCTTATAGAGGCAGAACGTCAGTTTGAAAACAGACGTTTAGGCAGAAAGCTTGAACCTAAGGATTTTTACTATAAGGTAGAACAGACTGATTCCTGGTTCCAGACTATTCTTAAGTCAGGATACAATGATGGTCCGGTTTTCTCTGCTTTATGCTATTCAAAACGCACTATTGATCCGAACGATCAGTATAAATGGAAACTCCAGATTTCCGATGATTTTGAGCTCATGACCATGGCTCCTGATTTTCATCATAATCTTAGAACCAGATTTTCCTTTGTCCTGAATCATCCTGTGGAGATCGAGCTTGAATCCTTTAAAGGAATTCCTCCTGGATGCCCCGAAGAGCTTGCCAGAATGTGGTATATCAAAGAAATTGAAAATGCTAAGTATGAAATTTCTCAGAACGAGGAGCTGAATAGTCTCCTCTCAAGGCTTGGAGAGGATCTGAGAACACTTAATATCAGCATTTATACTCAGAGCAGTCTTCCTTCTAATACTGATAAGTAGAAATGTATTATATTTGACAAATTAATTGTATCAGATTCAGAGAATGGAAAGCATCATATTTGACAAATTGAATGTATCAGATTCAGAGAACGGAATGTATTATATTTGAAAAATGGAGGGTATCCATAGTTCAGAATATTTATCTGTATCGACTAGATGTCAAATACCCGCGGATAAATCCGAGGGCTTGCTAGTCAGCATAATATAGGTACAAGCGATACCAATTGGTAATCTCCCTACACTGCCAGCATCATCGGACAATTGACAAT
>NZ_CACVSS010000065.1:0-15765 GCF_902756765.1 uncultured Succinivibrio sp.
ATTGATACTCTTGATGTCAACAAGCTCTCAAAATACGCATACCTTTTAAGAGCTAATCACATGGTTATGCCTTCATACGGTCCTAAGACCTCAAAGGAGGTTAAGAAGAGAATAAAGGACTGGCACAGTTTTATTGCCGATGCGGCTGAAACCAACCTGCTGCCAGAAGAGCTTATCAAGGCTGTTATTGAAGTTGAATCAGGAGCTGTGGTAACCGCTGTATCCCAGTGTGGAGCTCAGGGTCTGATGCAGCTGATGCCTAAGACTCAGAGTGAGCTTGGAGTAAAAGATCCTTTCGATCCAAACGAGAACATCAGTGCCGGAACCCGATACCTCGCACAGCTGCTCAACATGTATGACGGAGATCTCTCCCTTGCACTTGCAGCCTATAACGCTGGTATGGGAAACGTCAACAAATACGGAGGAATACCTCCGTTTGAAGAAACACAGAACTTTGTAAAGAAAGTTACAGCCATATATCACAGGCTGCAGAAAGAGAACGCCAATTAAGCCTTAAGACACAATACTTATAAGTTTAGAGATGGTTTCATCAAAGGAGGTGGTCTCACCTAAGCCCTGTTTTAGGAAAGCGTTGATCTCGCCAATCTTATGCAGAGCATAGTCTGCCTCAGGATCAGAACCTTCCTTGTATTCACCCAGCTGAACCAGAAGCTCAATTTCCTGATACTTAGCCATAATGTTACGCAGTTTGCCGGCTGCTTCCTTATGCTCTTTGGTAACAATCGCATTCATAACACGACTTACAGAAGCCATCACGTCAATAGCAGGATAAAAGTTCTTTGAGGCCAGCTTTCTTGAGAGAATAATGTGACCGTCCAGAATAGATCTGGTTTCGTCGGCGATAGGTTCAGTCATATCATCACCTTCTACCAGAACAGTATAAAGAGCAGTAATTGATCCCTTATCAGAATTACCGGCACGCTCCATAAGTTTAGGAAGAGTTGAGAATACTGATGGAGGGAAACCTCTACGGGTAGGAGGTTCACCTGCTGCCAGACCAATTTCACGCTGAGCACGACCAAAACGGGTTACAGAGTCCATCATCAGAAGCACACTTTTTCCCTGATCTCTGAAATATTCAGCTACTGAAGTTGCAGTATAGGCAGCCTTTAAACGCTCCATAGATGATCTGTCAGAAGTTGAAATAACCAGAACAGTCTTTTTTAGACCCTCAGGACCTAAATCATGTTCAATGAATTCTCTAACTTCTCTACCACGCTCACCGATAAGTGCAAGAACACAGACTTCGGCACTGCAGCCTTTAATAATCTGGGATAACAGAGTTGACTTACCACCACCGGCAGCAGCAAAAATACCCATACGCTGACCTTCACCGCAGGTAAGCATTGCATCTAAAACTCTAAGACCAAGACTAATAGGTTTACAGATTAGCTTTCTGGTCATAGCGGCAGGAGGATCTGCATACACAGGATAGAAATGATGAGTGTTGAGAGGACCCTTGCCATCGGCAGGATCACCAACACCATTGATAACTCTTCCGAGAAGCTCAGGACCAACCGGAACCGACAGCACATGTCCAGTTGGAATAACTTCGGTGTGAAATGAAATACCTTCAAGATCACCTAAAGGTGTTAAAAGGGCTGTGTTTTTTGAAAAGCCAACAACCTCTGCACGCAGTTCACCCGCCTGACCAGGAGTTCTCAAAAGACAGAGCTCTCCGACCTTAACTTCAGGAACAACAGCGTGAATAATCGTGCCCACAACCTCTTCTACTTTACCTCGAATCTCGACGGTTGCGGCAGACTGAACAGCTTCTTCTAATATCTGACCTATATATTCAAGGGCCATTTACTTCCTCTTGATATGATTTTCTAAACTGCGCTGCAGAATCTTAAGCTGTGAGTTAAGGCTTGCCTCAACCACACCCTGCTCTGTTTCTAAAAGACAGTCACCTACCTTAAGATTAGGATCTGCAACCATATTTATATAGCCGGTAGGATTATCTCGTCCAACAAGATAGTTCTGAAGAGTCTCTTTTAAAACACGCTCATCCTGAGAAGAAACACGCATCAGAATACTTTTACTGCCTCTAACCGCATTTAATCCCTGATGAACAACTCGGGTTACCAGCTCGTCATGATCGAAGGATCCTATAATCTTGCTGACAGCATCCATAACCACACCAACAAGCTGTTTTTCCAGACCTTCAATGGAGTCAACCTGCCCCATAACCATATCCATCAGCTTTTCGGTATATACGGATTTACCTTCATCAACACCTACAGCATAACCTTCATCGTAACGTTTCTTATAAACTGCCTTTGCCTGCTCTCCAGCCTCAGCCGCAGCTGCCTTTACCTTATCAACCAGCTCATTTGCATTGGATAGCAGAGAATACTCCGCAGCCTTGATCACCTTAGAGCCCGGTCTTACATTCCATAATTTGGTATCTTTTAATTGAAAATATTCTGACATGAGCTATCGATCTCCAGACAGAGAATTTTTACTGTACAGTCAAAGATTAGTTTTTCATCACTGTCTGATAAATCCAGACTAACGGATGATTCTGGCTTATAACTTATTTTTTCGATACATTCTGCTGAAGCCTTCTTTAGTATATTTGACAAAACTGCATCACCAGATTCTTTGACAGCCTGTTCGCTTGAAGAAAAAGCCGAAACGATTCTGTTTTTCAGATATGCAGGGATGTAAAGACTACCGCGTCTAAATCCGAATGCATAAATCTCTTCACCTAGATACTCTCTGTATGCTGTAACCTGTTCTTTTTTGATTTCTGAAATCAGAATCTGAGAACAGATACTTGCACATAGAAGTTTTCTAAGAAGTTCAAGCTGTTCCCCTGAACAGAAACAGAATCTGTTGGCAGGAGATTCAAAATCAAAATAGCCCTCGCTTATTTTCGAGAGCTTTCTTATAAGTCCGTGATTATCAAGAAAACGCTGGGCACTGCTGCTGTTCATAATTTCATCAGGCAGTACCACTTTCTCATCAAGATGGTTATACTCAAGGATTTTCTTGAGAAGATCTCGTTTCTCAGTTAGCAGTGATAGAGCAAATTCTCTGTTCATAACTGAACTCCATCACTTACTTCTGGGCTTCTTTATCAGCTTTAGACTCTGCTGCTGCCTGTGCATCGGCCCCTGTTTTTTTAGGAAGATTCAACTCAAGAGAAATAAGTTTCTTGAATCTTAGTCCAAAGACCGCAAGAGCAGAAAATACAATGCCAATAATAATACCAAAGGATAACAGAGCTGAAGTTGTCAGATACCAAGGCACAGTCTTAAGAGCAGGAGGAAGAATCTTTTCACGGTAATCCTCCAGCATGACGTTCACTCTTTCTCTGGTAAGACCAGGTACAGCCTTAGCAGCGGTTTCGCGGATTGCACCTACCATATTAACAACAGGTGAGTTAGGAGTGTGTCTGATAAAAACTGCAGCTGAAGGTGGTGTAGTAATACCAGATGACTGTTCATGCTGAACCAGGGTTACATGAACACGGGAATCCAAAACACCATCAATCTTAGAGAAGGTATCAGAGAGTTCCTGAGATAAAGCAAATGCAAATCTTGCCTGTTCTTCAAGCTGAGAGGAAATCATGGAATCACCGGAGAAAACAGTACCAAGACTCTTGAAAGGAGTACGAGGAAGAGAGTTTTCCTTAATGATATCCAATGCTCTGACCATATCCTCATGCTCAACAGCAATATGATAAAGTCCCTTGCCTTCACTGACCTTTTCTGCGGCCACACCACGCCTTAGCAGCGCAGATAACATTTCATTGGCATCTTTTTCAGTAATTCCTGAGTATAAGGTTTCCTTACAGCCTACAAGGAACAGAGAAAATAATATAGTCAGTATAACCGCAAATTTTTTCATAATAATATCTTTACTTCAGCATTCAGGACCGTAAACCGGAACAAATACGCTCTCAGTGTCTAAAGGTTTACATATCAAGAATAATCAGACAAACACAAATACACATTCCCTACAAAAAAAATTATAGTTTGTAACCCACAGATTTTCAGTCGAAGCGGTTAGAAAATCAAAGAATTTTGATTCTTTTTTTGAGACTAATCTCTTAATTTTAAGAATAATTATAAATTGGATAATAAGCTGACATTCTTGAGAGTAAAGAAATTTAACTGTATGCATATTTTTATGATGCAGAAATTTTATAGAAAAATAGACAATATCCGTACTTCTGAAAAAAATATTATCCTCTCCTCCCCCCAAAAAAATATTTCAAAGTCTTTGTTAGAATTCAGAGATATTAGGAAAGTATCAGTTAATAAAGATGGGTGAATTTAATCTTTTTTGCTACTAATCACTTAATTAAAAAAGGAATTATCCTAATATGACTTGGACATCCGTATTTTTTCATGAAAAAAAATGGAGTAAAAGTGATTACACAAGATAAAAAAATTCTTATCGCAAAAGATGACCTTAAAGAAGTTTATCTTTTGTCAAACATGGCAAACAGACATGGACTAATTACGGGGGCAACGGGAACAGGCAAAACCGTTACCCTGCAGACAATGGCAGAAAGTTTCAGTCAGCTTGGAGTACCTGTTTTCCTATCTGACGTAAAGGGCGATTTATCAGGCATCGCAGCAGAATCATCTCCAAATGGGAAAATAGCAGAAAGAATAGAAAAACTGCAGTTAAGAGAGCTTGGATATGAATCACGAGCTTTTCCTGTAGCATTCTTTGACGTCTACGGAGAAAAAGGTCATCCACTCCGAACCACCATCTCAAGCATGGGGCCACTGCTTTTATCAAGAATTCTGAATCTTAATGAAGTACAGAGCGGACTGATGCACATTGTCTTCAGAGTAGCTGATGATAACGGTCTTCTGCTTTTAGATTTAAAAGATTTAAAGGCAATGCTCAAGCACGTTTCAGATGAGAAGGCAAAATATCAGGAACAGTACGGAAATATTTCCTCAGCAAGTATAGGTGCTATCCAGAGAGGCCTTCTGCGTCTGGAGGATGAGGGCGGAGATCTATTCTTTGGAGAACCTGAACTTAATATCGAGGATCTGATGCAGTCTGACGAGAATGGATACGGTCAGATTAACATCCTTGAATCTCAAAAGCTTATCAGCAATCCTAAGATCTATTCCACTGTTCTGCTGTGGCTTCTCTCAGAGCTTTATGAAAAGCTGCCTGAAAGAGGAGATAAGGAAAAGCCTCTAATGGTATTCTTCTTTGACGAGGCTCATCTGCTATTTAATGATGTTGAGTCATCCCTGCTGCAGAAGATCTGTCAGGTAGTTAGACTTATCAGATCAAAAGGTGTGGGAGTATACTTTATCAGTCAGAATCCTGCAGACATTCCAGATGAGGTTTTAGGACAGCTTGGCAACAAGATTCAGCATGCTCTTCGTGCTTATACTCCAAAAGATCAGAAAGCCCTGAAGGCTGCCGCAGATTCATTCAGAACCAATCCAGAGTTTTCAACAGAAAAAGCCATAGGAGAGCTTGCTGTTGGAGAAGCCCTTATTTCATTCCTAGATGAAAAGGGTTCTCCTCAGATGGTAGAAAGGAGCTTTATTGTTCCTCCTCAAAGTCAGGTTGGACCGGTTGACGACGCTAAGAGAAAGAATCTGATCAAAACCTCTCTACTTGCAGGTATTTATGACACAGCTGTAGACCGAGAGTCTGCCTACGAAATCCTCACACAGAAAGCCCTGGCAGACAAGGAAGAAGCTCAACGAGCAATTGAGGAGAAAGAAAGACAGAAGCAGCTTGTTCTAGAAGAGAGACAACGTATACAGGAAGAAAGACTACGTATGGCTCAGGAACGTCATCAGGCAGCAATGCAGAGACAGAGTGAAAGAGCTGCAAGGTCAAATCCTACTGTTGTCGATCAGATAATAAGAACAACCGGCAGAACCATTACCTCTTCAATAGGAAGATCGATCGGAAGAACAATTGTAAGAGGAGTTCTTGGAAGTATCTTCGGAAGCAAATAAAGTTCAACAAGAGAGGCAAAAAGCCTCTCTTGTTGTATGTAAAAGCTCTTCCTCGCCACCCCCCCCATAAAACAAAAGGATCACAACTTCGCCAGAAATTGCAATCCTTAGACAGATAATAAAGTCGATATTAAAATAGCTTAAGATACTTTCTGAGCTAAACTCTTTAGCATATCTGTCATTGATTTGGTAATGTTAGAAACGGTTTCAACCATAGCGTTGTACTGACCAAGCTGAAACTGCAACATAATCATATCTTTCTGCTGATCACCAGAACCACCGTTGGATACCTGAGCAATCGCAGCCTCTAAAGAAGCCTTCTGCTGATCCATTCTGTTCTGTAAAGCTGAAATACCAAGTGAAGCTAAATCCATAATAATCTCCGAGAATCCAATCTAACCTCAATCAACTCTGAGCATTGCAGATATCAACTGCAATATCAACAGCATTCTTTAAAGCAGTTAGCTTTTTGAATGTTACGGAATCCAATCCTTCATCCATAGCCTTTTTCAGATCAAAAGACCAGTTTGAATACTCCTTTCCCAAATTATAGAAGACTTTCTGATCTTTTTCTTCCCAGGCCTTAAAAACGTCATTTTGCGCCAGATTGTAATTCATAATAAACCTACCTTATATCTGCCTGTTACCTTTCAGCACTGTAATCCATGAACTGCTTTGCAGTAAGTGCCTCTGGTGACTTCTTATCTTTTATCTTGGTATAAAGACTTTCTGCCTCATCTGTATTACGCTGCAGACTTAATGAAATAACCTTCAGAGAAAGTGTATCATCATCTTCAGAAAGGTCATCCAGAATAGACTCAGCCTCCTGAAATTCGTCGGTAACAATCTTTGAGAAGGCCAGACCTAATGAAGCAGCTCTCATATCAGGCTGGTACTCTAAAAGGTTTTCAAATAATTTACGAGCGTTGTAAACATCGCCATTCATGCAGGCAGCCATTCCAAGCTGAACCAGCATTGAAATATCGTCCTTAGTTTGTGTGGTTACCATAATTATTTCCTTATTTCTACTTGAGCTGCAACTCTTTAACTTCGCTACCCTTCATCAGCACAACCTTATTGAGGTCAATTGATGAAACCACGTATCCAGAAGGAAGCACACCGCCCTCAAAATACTTTCTGCCATTCTTAAGTGTAATAAAGCGCATTGGTTTCATTGTTACACTAAGTATAGCTGTTTCATCCACATTCTGTTCTGAGGCTTTCCTTTTTCTTTCGTCAGCAGAACGTTCGCTTAACGAGGTAATTTTTTCATCCGTTGAGGAACTCAACTCAATTGTTTCTGTACCGTCAAGACGTTCAACACTTGCGTTTGCCTTAGGATCATACTCGGTAAACATTAAAGGTATACTAAATTTCTTAGATGTCTGATATCTTGCTGTTTCAAGATTATTCTGATCCTCAAGAGTTGTACGGCCTTTATAGAAAACTCTACCCTTTCCAATAACCAGCTGAATATTATGAACCCCCAGATGCTCACAGTTATCCTTCAGCTCATTTTCAAGTTCATGTCTATATACGATTCTGCCTTTAAGTCTGTTCTTATAGCGAGACTCCATAGCATTAAATGCCTCTGCCTCAACATAGGCATCTGACATATAACCATCGACACCGATTTTTCCATCATCAATATAATGCGCATGAACATAATAGCCAAGATTCTGGAAATCTCTCTCTACGCCAAGAATCTCATCATCTCTAACTTCAACATTCAGATTCAGTGTTGTCTTAAGCTCAGGCATAACTTCAATGAGCTTGGCGAATCTTTCCTTAGATTCAACTGAGCCATTAAGGTCAATAATTCCATCATTAACCTCGGTTTTTAAATCCTTAAAGTTATTCTCCTGAATAACAGTATTCAATGCATCAAGATCTGTATCAAGCTCACTGGTCTTGAATATAGTCGATCCGAACATCAGGAAAATCAGCAGCAAAATCAGAAGAAGAGCACTTGCCGCAGTTAAAGCAATTGTGCGCTTATCAATAGATTCTGCTAATGCAGGAGCCTGCTCTGCAGCCTTTAACTCGGCTCCCTCTGCAGCTGTTTCTGCCTCAGCAGGTACAGCATCACCTTCTGCGTTTGACTTTCCCCCTTCAGCAGGAGGATTCTCCACATTCTCGGAACCCTCAGCCCCTTCTTTAGGGGCCTCTGCAGGAGTCTGTTCTGAAGCAAAGGCTGGCTTTGCCCATGGACCTTTAACAGTTGAGGCTCTATAGCATATAAGAGTATCACCAAGAAGGATAAATACCCCGCTATCCCATTTGTGCTTACCCGGCTCTAGTGGCTGTCCATCAATCTGAGCAGGCTCATTTACAGTAATATTGACCTCAAAAGGGGTAACCTCAATTACAGCAGCAGAAACACTCATTTCCTCGTCAGAGAAAATAAGATCGTTATCTGTGCCAGTACCAAGCGTGTAGGAACCAGGTTTTAAATCAAAAACCAGTCCGTTGTGAGGTCCGGTGAACACCTTAAAGGTGTATGAATCAGCCATATCGTTCTTCTATATCTATAATAATTTAACTGTTCTTATTGGATGCTCTGTTTGAACTGCAACCAGAACTGTCTTTCTTTTTAACTGGACGCTTTAGATAGTTATCCTGAGTTGCAGATACAGCAAAATCAGAATCATCAAGATCATCAGGAAGAGCCTGAGCCTCACCTAAATTCAAGACCTTTGGAGTAATCAGGATCAGACGCTCTCTCTTAAACTTTGTCTTAGAATCAGTACCAAATAACTTACCGACAACAGATACATCCTTAAGTCCAGGAACACCTGAAGAATCATCCTGCTTGTACTCAACATAATAACCGCCTAAAAGCAGACTCTGACCTTCTCGGACCACAGCCTGGGTGTTAATCTTGGTCTGCTTTATTGGAGGAACAGAATCACTTTCTGCAGAATTACTGTCATTTGAATCCTGATTACTCTGAACCTGAACCACCATCGAAATCAGAGGTTTTTCACCAGGTGTATCTTCAATAATATGAGGTGTCACCTGCAGTACAGTACCAGACTCAACCTTGAACAGATCAACATCCTGATAGCCTGCAACCTTTACGTATCTTGTAGTGGTGTTTTCAAGGGTTGCCTCAACATTATCAAGAGTCATAACCGATGGTCTGCCTAAAGTCCTAGCCTGCTGATTCTCCTCTAGGAAATTAATTGCAGAGAAGAAATGTGCTGAGTTTGAATTAAGCACGGTTGAAAAAATACCGCCCCCAGTAGTATTCGTTGCAGCACTGGAGCCATCCCAGGTGAGATTGGCAGACTTACCAACACCGGCACCAACAGTAAAGGCACCAAATCTCTTATTGCCATGCCATGAAATACCTAGATCTTTTGCTGCAGAAACATCAACATCAACGATTGCAGCATGAAGTTCAACTAGCTTAACAGGAACATCAATATCCCTAATAACTTTCTCATAGTAATCCATTCTGTATTCGGCGTCATTGATAATAACAGCATTAAGTCTAGTATCAGCCATTATATTTACAGAACTTCCTTCATCGTTACCAGGATTAGCATCACTTAAGGTTGGAGCCTTAGGACCATCACTCTCCGCATTTTTCTTCTCAGAAGCACCGATTGAGGCAAGACCGGTTCCCTTTAGCTTGGAAACAGTTGCCTTCATTGGAACAACAGTATTGCTTGAACCTACAGTCGCACCGTTTACCATCTTCTGTAGAATGGAGGCAACACCAGGAATTACAATGGTTCTGTTCATAGAGGAAACTTGGGTATCATCTGCTTTAGCATGCTTTAACTTGAAAACACGCATAACACTCTTAGTATCAAGATTCTTACTAAATGAAATTGCAAGAGAATCAATTCTGGTAACAAGATCTGCAGGCCCCTGAATAACCAGCATACTGCCTTTGGTCTTCAAAGGAAGCTCAGCTGGTACTGTTCCGCTGTTTAATAGAGTTTTTTCAAGAGTCTTAGCCTGCTGTGGAGTACCTACATTAACCAGTTTCTGTTCCCAGTCATTTTCATGGAAGAAGTAGATAGTGTCATTAACAACATAATAGCGGACTCCATAGGCGATTTTAAGACCGTCAAGGAACTGATTGCCAGGAACATCAGTAAAGCGGCCGCTGACAATTCCGGTCACCTTATCGGAGACTACACAGTCCTTTCCCATAACTCTGGCGAAATCCTTAAGAACACTCTTAAGGTCTTCACCATCAGAATAATGAGAATATGAAGATGAAAAATTATAGGCAAAAGCAGGAGTTGCGATCATTGCCCATATAACGAAAAAAATACAAAGAAACTTTTTCAAAGTACATCCCCAAAGCCCCTTCCCTTGGAGAATACAGTCTATTGTATCTATAAGAAAAACTGCATAGCCGAGAAAGGAGATACTGAAACACGATTTTCTAGTCTACCTTTAATATAATCAAAGTCGTTAAGAAAATCTTCAAATACTTCATCAATATGTGACTCATTTATTTCTATTGGTAACAAAACTTGCTCTAAGATAACATCTTCACCGTCCAAAACTATCCTACAGCGAGAAAGTTTGACAAGACCAGCATTAAGTTTTGCTATATCACGACACATACTGCTTAAATCAGGTTCATCCTTTGGAAGAGAGATAAGTTTCTGTTTTAAGATGATGCAGACTGCATCAGGAGAATAAAAAGAGAGAACACCGCTGTCGAGTTCGACAAGGTATTCTCCGTGTTCACCAATTTCAGGACTCCATCCTGTTAATTTCAGGATGAAGTCGAATGCCTCTTTTGGATTATGAATTTCCATAGATTAACCCATAACCTTATTCAAGGTCTGACGGTTGGACTGGAACAGTTCGTTGACGTTAGACTGACAGCTTGTAATTGCGTTACGAGCATCATCAAGAGCCTTCTTGATCTCTTCCATAGCTGTACGTAATACTTCTGTCTGAGCATCAATATCCTTGTTCAGCATCCTTTGCGAGATCGAAAGCATTTTTATCCATTGTTCCTGCCTTTAGCTCACTAGATATAGAATTTAGCTGCTTTAAACTCCTTCCAGCAGAAAACATCGACAGACCACCAGCAGCAATGGATACACATGAACAGCAAATTCCCATAATAAGAGCTCTCTTGGCATCTGCTCTCATATTTTCTGCCTGAGTATGAATATTATTACAGATATTCTGACACTCAGCCCACATCATCTTAACTTCCATATCCTTACGGTCACGGTTCATTTTGATGATTGCCATAAGAAGCTCTGTAATACTTGTCACAGCAGTGTCAACTTTACCAATTTGAGCAAATAGATCCTGAGTACTCTTAGGAGTAATAGGTTTAGTTGGCTTATCTAACTGAGTTTTACCAGGATCCTTTTTATCCTTTGTATCATCAGCTGCAGGAACAGTATCTCCACCGTCGGCTTTCTTAGTCTTGTCCGCACCATTTACAGTTGAATCAGTCTCTGGGTCCTGAACAGTAGCTGGAGCGCCTGCGGTTGCGCTAGGAACAGAAATATTGCACAGTAATAATGAATCTAACTCAAAAATTCCGTCTTCAAAATTAAATTTCTTCATAACACACCTCTAAATATTTAAGCCATTCCACCGGTTGGAGCCATTGACATTACATTGATTTGAGCCTGAGCCTTATCCTTGACAACCTGAGCAGCATCTTCAGTCATCTTCTGGAAGAACTCTAGGATAGCCTTAATAGCCTTCTGAGTTTCCTGATCTTCAATTAGAAGTTTCTCTAAGGCTTTCTTAAGTTCCAGCTCATCAGCCTTAAGCATAGCTCCATCATATTTGTAGACAGCATTTGCAATACCTGCTGCACCTGTACCTACAGAAGATAGACCGTTAAGGAATGCACCACCGTAGGACAGTCTTGCACAGAAGATTGCGACCTTAGTACCAATATCAGCAAGCTTTGCAGCATGAGCAAGACCATTTCCGGTACAAATACCAGCTATGATTCCGCCGATTGCGTCGATAGCCATACCGGTAATAGCGATTGTTGTATCTGAAAAGCCCATGGCTTTCATCATTGGTTCAAGCATTCGCGTTGTAAGCCCCTTTCCTGTGACCTGCTCAGTGATATTTGATGAAAGGAAGTACAAACCAGCGATTCCGGCAGCAACCAAAGCCACGTTACCATGCATTGCACCGACGACAATTGCTGCAACTGATAAAACGGCTGTAACAATATTGGCAAGCCAGCCAAAGGCTTTCTTCCACCAGCCAGACTCTTTTTCCTCTTCGGCTTTCTTAATAGCCTCATTGATTTTATCCATAGTCTGC
The DNA here is from genome assembly GCF_902756765.1 of uncultured Succinivibrio sp. NCBI lineage: Bacteria > Pseudomonadati > Pseudomonadota > Gammaproteobacteria > Aeromonadales > Succinivibrionaceae > Succinivibrio > uncultured Succinivibrio sp. The sequence goes on from NZ_CACVSS010000065.1 coordinate 12,261, forward strand.
TGGTAGTTTGCTTCTTTTTCCTGCTTGTTGTTTTCAATTCTGCTTTCTGCAGATTTCAGCTGAGAAGTTCTGTTCTCACCGGTAATAAACTGAAGCAGAGCCTCAAGACCAAGACCTTTTAGATCACCTAAAGCTTTGTCAGATGGTGGTTCAAGATTTACATGTTTAGTATCAACATCTGATTTTTTCTGCAACTCAGCAAGCTCAAGAGCTTTCAGCTGTTGGGCATATTCTGTAATAGAAATCTTACCAGCAGCAAAATCCTTTGTAAGGTTCAGAACTTGTGTCTCATAATTGACACCCTGAGAACCATATTTGTTAATAGCACTGTCAGACATAATATACGCTCCTAGTTACTCATTTTTTTCAACATTCTTTAAGGTTTCAAGCAAGGCTTTTGCCTTTGCTTTAATCTGTAAATCGTGAGGGCTGTTTCCCTTTCCCATAAGGTCAATGAACTCTAAAGCTGCAATAGCATTCTCCTTCTGATCAGCCTTTAGACGGCATAATGCAGAGTAGTACATAGGCTCAGGGTCCTGTAATCCGCCCATGGTTGCCCCCATTGCATAAAGTTCTGCTGCTTCCTGGAATGCTTTCTGGTTTTCACGACAGGCAGCTAAACCAACCCAGTATTTGGTAATTGAGCCATCATAAACAACTAAAGCTCTGAAGATTTTTTCTGAATCAGCATACTGGCCAGATGAATAAAGATTGTAGGCATATGCATACATAACTTCTAATTTATCTGAATCAAGACCAACCAGGTCACCAAGACTTGACCCCTTCTCTATTAGTCTATATGCACTTAATACAGCCTCTTTCTGTTCATTGCTTTCAAAGAGGAAATTTAATTCATCTGCATTATCGATATCTACTGCCATAATTAGCTCCTAATTATTTTGACTATTTAACGATTTAGGTCTGACAGAGCATTAACAAATTTTATCCATGCTCGTTATTTAAATTTATCTCATAAGTCAGAAAAAAATCGTTGTATCTGTCAAAAAACCGTTTTCTTATTTACTAGTATAAATATCAATTATATGTTTGCAACTAATTTTGGTACTATAATATTAAATATTATAACTTGATCACATTTTTGTTTTTGTGGTTACATTTTTCTAACAATTTTTGTTTTATTCTTTGTTTTAAATGTATTTTTTAAATTTTCTTTAAATAACAAAAATTATTTGTTCCATTATTTTGAAAAAAAAATTTTTCAAAGATTAGCAAAATTACTATAGTGAAAAAAATTTATCAAAATGTGACAAAATTCGAATTTTCTGTTTTAAATTCAAACTGATAGACTTGAAGGTTAGGTATTAATAAAAAGACGTTTTATTTTTTTTATGTCAGTAAATTATTTTTTTTTTATAATTTTGTCTGTTTTTAAAGCGTTAGACAAAAAAAATACAAATTAGTAAAAAAATAAAAAATCTCCTTACTGCCTCATATACCTAAACTTTGCGAGTATAGATAGAGACATGATTAAGTAAATATAAAAATATTTGATAAAACTGCATAGGAATGCGATTTAACCATTGCATTCCTATTTTTATATATGCTATACTAGATATGTTGTTATATTATCTATAAGGTGTTTTCTATGTTAGTTCAGGCTCCTGATTTACCTCGTATGCTTTGTATGAAAGGTACTAAATATTATGGTCTTTATACTTATAAGAATGCATGGGATGCTGAAAAGAAAAGGTCTTACCGAGTTAAAGGCAGCACAAAGTGCGTAGGTATTATGGTCTCTGGAGATAAAACAGGAAAAATTAAATGGAGCGATGAGTTCTTAAGTGAATATCCTGCATTAGAATCTTTAATCTCTCAAAGAGATGAAAAAGGAAATATTACCTTCTCTCCTTTGGATGAAGAAACTCAGACTATAACCGTTAAAGATGCTTTATCTGCTCAGAGATATCATGCCGGAGCCACCTGGGTACTTGACCATATAATTGCAGATACACCATTAGTCAAAGCTTTAAACAGAACCTTTGGTAAATATAACCTTAACAAGAAAATCCTGTCCTTAAGTTATTTCTTAAATCTATCTGAAGGCAACGCCATGACCAGGTATGAGAACTTTGCCGCTACCCATAGGTTACCCTGGCAGCATACCTTAACCTCATCTGCTATTACCAGAATCTTTCAGAATATCTCATCAGAACAGATTGACAGGTTTGTGGCTAAATTAAATCTGCTCTCGATTGATGAGAGTAAGCAGGACTGCAGAACAAAATACTGGGCCCTGGACTCTACCTCCATATCAACCTATTCAACAAACTTATCCAAATCCTCATACGGACATAACAAGGATGGAGATAATCTGCCTCAGGTAAATGTCTTAATGGTAGTAGACCAGCAGACAGGAGAGCCTGTATATTACAGAACCTATAACGGCAATGTCCCTGATATTGTCACCGTGAAACATCTACTTCAGGAGCATGCCCGTATCAGACTGGACTCAAATGCTGTTTTTGTTGCAGATAAAGGTTATGGCTCTGTAGCCAACATCCACCGTTTTTATCAGAACAAAACCTCGTTCCTTATCAACCTTAAAACCTCTTTCTCCATCTGCAGAAATATTTTTGATGAAGCCCGACTCGATTTATTTGATCCACTCAACTTCAATGAGGACATCAACAACAGCTGCACCTCCAGAGAAATTACCTGGTCATACCCGGTAAACTTTAAGACAGACTGCAAACGAGCCCCGCGTCTTAAGGAAAAGATGTATATGCACATCTACTATGATCGTGAAATCTTTAATGCTCATCAGAGAACTATCACCACCAATATTTCAAAGGTGGCAAAAATGCTACAGAAGGGAGAGACTCTTTCTCCTGCGCTAAAGCATATTAAGGATACCTTTCTTATAGAGTCAGTTTCATCTGATGGAAGTATTACCTACTCAACAAATAGAAAGGCTTTAGATGATTATCTGAAAATGAAAGGGGTAAGAATTCTCGTAAGTAACGAAGTTAAAGATCCTATTGAGGCATACAAAGCATACTTTGACCGAAATGAAGTTGAATATGCCTTCAGATTATTCAAGCAAAGACTTGGATTTAACCGTATGCGAGTAAGCTCTAACGATTCACTTGAGGGTAAGGCCTTTATTCAGTTTATTGCAACCTCAATAGCAATTATGCTCAGAAAACGAATTGCAAACGCCTTAAAGGATAATCCTAAACTCAAACTTGCCTATGACAGTGAACCAGTAGTTTTGGATAAGCTCGATAGTATTATTGAAACCAGATTCAGCTTTGGCAGTTATTATTCTGAAGTTGTTGGAGGATTAAAAGAGCTGTTTAAAGCGCTGGGAATACCAGAACCAAGTGAAGAGCTAGCACAGGAAGCTTATGAAGCAGATACTGAAGCTGAAGAAAAGGACTTATTTGAGGAAGAATTAGAACAGGAGATACAGACTCCTTATCAGGCTCTTGAATGACAAATGCTCCCGAAGGAGCATTTAAGATCCCAAACTTTATAGATCAGT